>VGXI01000249.1 GCA_016873475.1 bacterium
CAGCGGCACGGCCTACCGGCCGGGGGACATCGTCGTCGCGCGCAGCGGCCTGTCGATCGAGGTCAAGAACACCGACGCCGAGGGGCGGCTCATCCTCGCCGACGCGCTGGACATGGCCAAGCAGTATGCGCCGGATCTGCTCATCGACCTCGCCACCCTGACGGGCGCCTGCGTCGTCGCCCTCGCCCACGAGGCGGCCGGCCTCATGGCCAACGCGCGGGGCGAGGCCTTCGTGGCGGGCCTGTGCGCGAGCGGCGAACGCGTCGGCGAGCGACTCTGGCCGCTGCCGCTCTGGGAGGAGTACGACGAGCTGATCAAGAGCGACTGCGCCGACGTCTGCAACACCGGCGGCCGTCACGGCGGCGCGATCGCGGCGGGCAAGTTCCTGCAGCGCTTCGCCGATCACGCGCCCTGGCTGCACCTGGACATCGCCGGCACCGCCTGGACAGGAAAGGAGCGCGACCTCACGCCGAAGGTGGGCAACGGCTTCGGCGTGCGCCTGCTGCTCGATTTCCTCGAAGGCGGACTGGGCCGTTAGCGACGCGCGCACCGGCCGAGCCGGCGCGCAGCGCGGCGAGCGCTTGCCAGCGGCGCGGCCAGCGTCTACCCTGCGCGCATGGTGATCGGCATCGGCATCGACCTGGCGAGCCCCGCGCGCCTGCGGCAGGCCTGGGCGCGGCGCGGCCCGCGCCTGCTGGCGCGGCTCTTCACGGCCGCCGAGCGCGCGGACTGCGAGCGCGCCCGCGACCCCTGGCCCGCCTACGCCGCGCGCTTCGCGGCGAAGGAGGCCCTGCTCAAGGCGCTGGGCACGGGTCTGCGCGAGGGGCTCTCCTGGCAGCAGATCGCAGTGCGCCACGAGCGGAGCGGCAAGCCATTCCTCGTCCTCAGCGGCGCCGCGGCGGCGCGCGCTGCCGCGCTGGGCGCGGCGCGCGTCCACCTCAGTCTCAGCGACCTGCCGGAGCTCGCCGCGGCGACGGTCGTCCTCGAGGGGACGTCTCCGCCATGAACGAGCGCTGGGTCGACGGCTTCAACGTCATGCATCGACTCGCCGACTGCGCGGCGCTGCTCGCGGAGGACCCGGAGGCCGCGCGGCGGCGCTTCCTCGACTTGCTCGCGCCCCTCGTCTACACGAGCGGCGAGCGCTGGACGGTGGTCTTCGACGGCCCGCGTTCGGGCCGGGCGCGCGCACCGGGTCCGATCGAGGTCGTCTACGCACCGAGCGCCGATGCCTGGCTGACCGCCGCGCTCGAGAAGCACCCGCGGCCGGCCCGCGTCACCGTGGTCACGGACGACGAGAAGGACATCGGCCGGCGCGCGCGCGCCCTGGGCGCGGCGGTGCTGCCGGCCGCGTCCATCCTGCGCGCCCTGAGCGAGGGCGAAGCCGAAGCGCCACCCGAACCCGAGAAGCCCGAGCAAGCGAGCGCGGAGGACGTCGCTTTCTGGCTCGATGCCTTCGGCGGCGGCGCCTCGGGCGAGCCGAAGCGCCGCTTCGATACGATCGGCGGCGCGCCAGCCGCCGGCGAAGGGCCCCGCGACGGTGAGGGCCACGACGACGACGGCGCGCGGCGCCGCTAGCGCGCCCCGCCCTCCAGATCCAGCAGCAAGTTCACCGTGACATCGACGCTGTCGTCCAGTCCCTGGCGCGCCAGGCGAACTTCGCCGTCCAGCACGAGGACGAGGATCGGCGCCGGGCCCTCCGACCCCGCGAGCGCAGCCGCGGCGGCGGGCGCGAGCAACTCGAGCGGCGCCGCGAGGGCCGCGGCCGCCAGTTTCTCGCGCCAGGGCGCCGGGTCGGCCAGGGCCGCGGTCTCGCCGCTCAGGAAGACGGGGCGGCAGGCGAGGCCCCGGTCCGCCAGGCGGGGCGCGAGGCGGCCGCAGGCCGCAATCATGCGCGCCGCCGGCTCGCCCGGCGGGAAGAGCAGCGTGAGTCCCTCGCCGGCCGGCGCGAGGCCGCCGGCCGCGAGCGCCGCAGCGATGGCCGCGGGGGACGGTCCCGAGAAGGCGCTCTCGCCCAGGCTCCAGCCGGGCCCGACGTCCAGCGGCAGGCTCACTGCGCTGAGCGCGCCGGGCTCGACCCGGAAGCGCTTGAGCCGCCCGTAGGCGCTGCCGCCCGGCACGCGATTCGCCGTGCTGAAGACGAAGTCTCCCGCGTCCCAGTCCTGCTCGCCGAGTCGGGGTTCCCACCAGGGGCTCTGGCAGGCGCCGGCCGCGAGGCGCGCCACGTTGAAGTGGCGATAGGACTCCGCGAGCGTGTCCGGGCGCGCGTCGCGCGTCACCGTGAGCGCGAGCCGCCCGAGCGCGCTGGCCGCGCCGGCCTCCGTCTTCAGCGTGCCCGCCGGGGGATCGAGGGCGCGCCACTCGCCCTGCCAGACCTCGCAGACCCCGTAGCGCAGTCGCGCGGGCCAGCCGTTGCGGCGCAGGAGCCCGACCAGGCAGGTGCCGAGGTCCTCCGCGGTGCCGCGGCCGAGTGCCCAGCACTGGGCCGGGTCGAGCGGGCTGCCGTGGTAGCTGGCCGGCGTCGCCTGCACGCGCGCGCGGAAGGCCGCGAGCAGGGCCGCGAGGTCGGCCGTCGCCGTCGCGGCCGGCGCGAGGAGCGGCAGACCCGCGCGCCAGGCGGCCGCCGTCTCGCGGTCGATGCGACTGGCGAGCTGCCCCGCGCGCAGAATGCTGTCCGGCACGGCGAGGCCGAGCGCCGCCAGGCGGCCGCCGTCTCGCGGTCGATGCGACTGGCGAGCTGCCCCGCGCGCAGAATGCTGTCCGGCACGGCGAGGCCGAGCGCCGCCAGGCGGCCGCGCTGGGCCTGGGCCAGGGCCAGCTCGCCGGCGATGGTCTCTTCGCCGAGCTCGACGAGGTCCTTGTCGTCCATCGCCTCGAGCACGGCGAGCAGGTCCTCGCGCGCCAGCGAGTCCGCGGCGGCCGCGAGCAGGGCGAAGAGCGCCGAGGCGCGCGTGTAGGGCTTCGTGTCCAGCAGGGCGCGCCAGCGCGCGGCCTGCGCGGCCGGCAGCGAGTCGAGCGCGGCCGCTTCGGCGGCGGAGGGCTCGCGCAGCTTGCGCCGGTCGGCGTCGCGGGCGGCGATGGCGCGCGCGAGGGCGGCCTCCTCCTCGGCGCTCACCAGGTTGAGGTCGCGCGCCGGACGCGCATCCTCCTCGGGATAGCGCAGCCAGAAGCCGGGCGCTGTGTCCAGGTCGTAGCGATCGCCCGCGTCGAGCGTGACGTCCAGGCGCGTGCCGCTCGCGCCGCCGACGACGCGCAAGTAGAGTGTCGAGTCGTTGCCGGCCGTGAGCGCGTACTCCCCGGGACCGAGGGCGATCTCGCCGCCGCCGGCCACCTTCGCCAGGGCGCGCAGGCTGCCGAAGTTGAGCACGTTCACGGTGAGCTCGGGCGCGCACTGATCGGCGATCGCCGGGGCGAGGGCCGCGCGCAGGTGGATGGGGTCGCCGTAGACCGGCGTCGAGTTGATCAGCGTGACGCCCTGCTCCGCGCGATAGAGCGGCTCGGGCGCGGGGTCGAACTCGCCGTAGGCCGCCGAGCGCACGAAGCCCGCGCGGCGCGCGGCGCCGGTGAACCAGGCGCGGTCCAGGCAGCGGTCGGGCTCGCAGCCGCCGAGGTAGTGCCAGGCGCCGTCCGTCCAGACCTCGACCCAGGCGTGGTTGCTGTCGGTGAAGGTCCAGTAGGGCGTCGCGCAGCTGCGCGCGGGCAGGCCCGCGGCGCGCAGGGCGCAGACGGCAAGGATGGTCTCCTCCTCGCAGCGGCCGAGGCCGCGGGCGATGGTGCCCAGTGGCCCGAGATCGCGGCCGCTGGAGGGCGTGTAGGTGGCCTGCTCGCGGCACCAGCGATTCACGGCGAGGGCAGCGGCTTCCATCGTCGGCGCGCCGGCCACGCGCGGAGCGAGGGCGCGCGCGAAGGCGGCACGCCAGGGCTGCGCGGGCTCCTGGCTGACCCGGTGGGGGACGATGAAGTGGAGCCAGAGCGCGTGGGGGATCTGCGCGCGCCAGGGCGACTCGCGATAGGCGGCGGCCGCCTGCTCGACGTGCTCGCGCAGGAGCGGCAGCCTCAGCTCGGCGCAGTCGGACAGCGGCAGCCAGGCGAGGATCCAGCGCGCCGCCTCGTCCTCGAGGCTGCCGGCCGGGAGCGTCTCGAGCCAGGCGGCGATGCGCGGGCCGTCGAGATGGCGGGCCAGCGTGGCCTCGACGCGCGCAGCCAGCGAGTCAGC
>VGXI01000250.1 GCA_016873475.1 bacterium
GTAGCGATGCCAGAGCAGTACGGCGCCGCCCGCGCCGTCGGGAAGGATCTCCGGCGGATAGGCGATCGGCAGCGAGGTCTCGTTGTAGACGACGACCGGTGCGCCCCAGGTCGAGGCGCCCGCCGCGTCGAAGCGCTCGGCGTGGAGGTGGCGCGGCGACATGTAGCTGCCCATGTCGCGCACCCAGCAGACGATGACGCCGTCCGCGCCCGAGGGCACGGGGGCCGGGAAGCCCGGGTCCTCGCCGGCGGCGCCGGCGACGGCGAGGCCGCCCAGCGGGAAGCGCAGCGCGCCGTTCGGCGCCAGGCGCTGCATCATGATCTTGCCGTCGCCGGCCACCGGCGTCTTGCCCCAGACGACGACGAAGTCGCCGTCGGCAGTCTCGGTCAGGCGCGGCGTCGGGTCGAAGTCGGCGTCGTTGTTGATCGTCACGCCGTCGGCGCCCCAGAGCAGGTCGCCCGCGGGCGAGACGCGATAGGCGTAGAGGTCCCAGTCGCCGCCGGCGCGGATGTCGGGGAAGACGAGAACGGCGTTGCCCGCGCTATCGGCGATGAGATCCCAGTCCGTGAGCCAGGAATCTTGGGGATGGCTGCTGACGAGGATGCCGTTGTGGGGCCAGGCCTCGTTGCCCGCAGCGTCGAGCCGCTGCAAGTAGACGTCGTAGTTGCCGGAGGCCTGGTCGTACCAGGCGATGTAGCAGCCGCCGTCGGCGCGGGCGGCGATCTTCGGCACCGTCTGCTCCCCCGCGCGGTCCGCGATCGCGAAGTTGACCTGCGGATCGCTGGACCAGGCGGCCAGGGCGGCGGCCGGCAGGGTCAGCAGCAGTGCGAGAGCGATGAAGTCACGCATAGCGTCCCCCCTTCGCGCGGCCCCCGCCGCGCCCCCCAAGTATAGCACTTCAGGAAACGCGAAGGCCCTGCACTTCCATGCAGGGCCTTCCGATGCACTCGAGCGAGCTTGCATCCGGGTCGCGCGCGCGCTCTCGCGCGCGAGAGGATGCAAGCGAGCTCACTTGAGGAGCAGTGCCTTGTGCGTCAGCGCCGTGCCGTCCGCACGCAGGCGGAAGAAGTACACGCCGCTCGACTGCAGAACGCCGGCGTCGTCGGTGCCCAGCCAGGTCGCGGTGTGGTCGCCCGCGCCCAGAGGCCCATTGACGAGAGTTGCCAGGCGGCGGCCCTTCACGTCGTAGACGGCCAGGTCCACCGTCGCCGCCCTGGGCAGGGCGAAGCGGACGTCCGTCTTCGGGTTGAAGGGGTTCGGGTGGTTGCCACGCAGCACGAGGCCGCTGGGCAGCGCGCCCGGCGTGTCGTCGACCGCGGTGACCGTGCCGCCGATCAGCCAGTGCAGCGCGTTCTCGAGCAGCAGCACGCGCTTGACCGCGTCCATCGACTCGTAGCACCAGGCGAACATCACGTAGTCGCCGTCCTCGGGCGTCGCGTCCAGGTCCTGCACGATCACGCTGGCGTCCGACGGCCAGCTGGTCCAGGCACCGATGCGCTGGGCGTTCGCCGTCGGGGTCAGCGCGTCCTGATCGCCGTAGCTGGAGTAGGCGACGCTGATCGGCCCCACGATCGCGTTCGGCGTGCTCATCACCGGATGCGCGGGCGGGACGACGGTGACGCTTCCGCTCTCGTCGTGTGTCCAGTTCGCCACCCGCAGCACGGCCTGGGCCCAGGCGCTGTTGGCGGTATCCCAGTCGTAGCCGACCTCGCCGCCCTCGACGAGCAGCCTGCCGCCGCCCTGCACGTAGCTCTGCAGCGCGGTGCGGAAGCCGGCGTTGGCGAAGGTGTCCGTATTGCGCCCGCTGGCGGTGATCAGCAGGTCGTAGTTGCCCCAGGTGCTCGGGTTGCTGGTCAGCGTCTCGACGACCACGGTGTAGCCGAGGTCCTCCAGGTCGCCCTGGATCGTCGCGATCGACTTGGACTCGGCGAAGTAGCCCGGCTCGATCAGGTTGCCGGCCGCGTCGAGCTTGGCCGCCTGCCACGCGCTCTTGGCGCCGTCGTTGATGAGCAGGATGTTGCCGACCGTCTCCTCGAGCGTGAAGTTGGCCGTCACCACCGGGGCGTCGACGGTCTCCATGCGCGTCTGGGCGATGTGGCCCGCGCTGCGCACGGTCACGCTCCAGTTGAAGTAGGGCAGCGGGCCGCTCGTGTAGAGGCCGGTGCCGGGTGCGCTGGTGACCTCGTTGTAGAGCGCGCCCGTGTCCGAACGGTAGATCGAGATCGTCGCCGCGAGCGGCTGGTTCGTGCCCGCTTCGCGAATCGTGCCGGTGAGGACGCCGCTGGGCGCCGCGACGAGGTCGATGTCGTGCACGTTCGCGCCGTAGTTCAGGAAGTAGCTCTCGCTGTAGGGCAGGTAGCCGAAGTAGTCCACGGTCAGCGTGTAGGTGGCAACCAGGATGTCCTCGCCGACGTCGTAGTTGCCGCTCCCGTTGCAGACCGCGGAGAAGGCCAGCGCGTTCGCGGCGTCCCAGCCCTGCACCACCGCGCCGGCCGCCGGGCTGCCGGCCGCGTCGACGTGGCCCGTCAGCGTGCCGTAGGCCTCGATGATCGGGAAGCTGGCTTCGACGAGATCGTAGCCGGCCTGGGCATAGACGCCGCGCACGCTGCCGAGCGCGGTCGGCGTCAGGGTCAAGGCATCGGCGGTCGTCATCAGGCCGGGTTCGTCGTTGACGTAGGCCCAGAGCTCGTGCGCCGGCAGCGCGCCGCCGAACTGCTTGTAGGCCTGGAGCGTGCCCGGCAGGTTGAGCGCGAAGCTGCCCGTGAGCCCGATGTCGGTGGTCACCCGCAGGCCGATGCCCAACTGGGGCAGGGCGATCACGCTGAGCGGCTCGCGGAAGAGCAGCCAGGGATCGGCCGGATCCTGCCCGCAGATGTCGATGCTCGGCCCGTAGGGGTAGTCGATCAGGAGCTGGCAGGTGCCGCCCGCGCCCGTCGTCGCCTGGTCCGTCGCATAGCCGACGCCCTCGGCCCAGACCTCGATGCCGGGCTTGGGCGTGACGCCGTCGGCCTCGAAGACGCCGATGGTCACGGTCGTGGGCACCTGGGCATTGATCGCCGTCGGATTGAAGACGATCGTGGCCGGGATGATCACGGTGATCGCCGCGACATGGGGCACCTTGTTCTGGGCCATCACGATCAGCTCGGCGGGACCGGGCGTCATCACTTCCCAGATCGGCAGTTCGAGCGTACCCGTCGCGCCCACGGTGCCGGCGCCGAGGAGGACGCCGTTCTGATTGAAGCCGCAGTAGCTGCCGGGCGCCGCGCTCACGGTGAAGCTCGTGCTCGTCGTGAAGAGCGTGCTCGGGTGGCTGACCGGATTGGTCTGCGGCACGCCGATCCAGGTGGAGAGGCTCGGGTCGCCCATCAGGTTGTAGATGGTCCAGTAGTAGCTCGTCAGGCTGGAGCCGGCCTCGGTCACCGCCAGGTTGCCGCAGAAGATGAGGGCGTCGTTGGTGACGTACCACTGCGTCATCGCCTCGCCGTGGTCGTGGAAGAGGCCGTCGTCGGCGCCCATGCCGTGGGTCTCCCAGGTCGGGTTGACGACGATGCTGCCGCTGCCGACCCCCCACCAGTAATCCTCGTCCCAGTAGGTGGAGTCGCTGCCGCCGATGTAGCCGATGGCGCCCTTGCCGGCGACGCGCAGCCAGGTCTCGGCGAAGCACTCGGCCACCTCGTAGCTGCTCGTCAAGCAGCAGTTGCCGACGGCCAGGCAGTACTTCCCGAAGTTCTGCAGACCATTGATGTTGCTCTGCGTGAAGGTGGGATCGGACCAGCTCGTCGTGCTGCCATGGGCGGTGTAGTTCACGTAGCTGACGCCGTCGCTCACGTTCTGCACGATCTGAGCGTCCGCGCTCCCCGAGGCCGGGTAGAGATAGGTGTGGCTGTAGATGTTGTGCGCGGGGTTGAAGTAGTAGGTCGTCCCGTAGTTGATCTGACCGTTCGCCCAGACGGCGCCGAAGGAGCCATCCATGCCCGCGATCATCACGACCTCTTCGAGGTAGCTCGGATCGGGCATCGCGAACTGGTCGTACTCGAGCGTCTTGGCCAGGATGTTCTGGAGCATGCTCGGGTTCGTCGCGCTCAAGCGGCCGTAGTAGATGTCCGGCATGAGGTCGTTGCCCTCGATCGCGCAGTAGGGGCGATCGGTGACGTTGCCGCCCTCGGTCCAGGTCGGCACC
>VGXI01000251.1 GCA_016873475.1 bacterium
GGGGAGGGCGGCAACGACTACTACCTGGTCAACAACGGCCAGGGCGAGAGCATCACGAACTCGGTGGGGCTCTTCATCGACGCGCAGGGCAGCGACTTCTACGCCACCTTCGCGGGGGGGCAGGGGCGCGGCCTGCGCGCGCGGGACTTCGCGGCGCCGGGCCTCTTCCTCGACCTCGAGGGTGCGGACAACTACGGGCCCGGCTCGCCGGGCGCGGACGGCCGCGCCTGGGTGCAGGACGCCTTCGGCGTCGGCCTCGACCTCGACCGGGAGCTGACCCTGCCCGAGGAGGCGCCGCCCGCGGCCGTGCCCACGCGCGAGGACTCGCTGCGCAGCCTCGAGTCCCTCTTCGCCGACGCCTCGCTGTGGGAGGTGCTCCCCACCCGCGAGCGGGTCCGCAAGGCGCGCGCCGTGCTCATCGCCCGCGGCGACGAGGCCATTGACTACATCGTCGCCAAGCAGATGCCGCACAAGGATGCGTCCGCCCGCGACTGCATCGCCGAGATCGCCCGCGCGCACCCGGAGCGCTTCGCCGCGCAGGTCGCGGCGCGCTTGCCGGGTGCCGACGCCACGCTGCGCGAGTCGATCGCGCTGATCCTCGGCCGCGCGGCCTGCCGGCCGGGCGCGCCGACACTCGCCGCCATGCTCGCGGATTCGGCGAACGCGAAGTTCCGCGCCGTGATCCTGACGGCGCTGGGCGAGGTGGGCGAGTCGACGCTCGCGCCCGCGATCCGTCCCTTCCTCGCCGATCCCGAGGAGCGTCCGCGGATTCGCGCCGTGGCCGCGCTCGCCGCCCTGCGCGACGAGAGCGCGCTGCCCGCCATCGCCGAGCGCCTGGACGACCCCGCGCTCACGGTGCGCAACGCGGCCGCGCTCGCCCTCGAGCGCTTCGGCGCACCGGCCGTGGCGCCCCTCGCCGCGCGTCTCGCGGGCGAGGCGGCAACCGCGCATCCCGCGCTCGCCTTGCGCACGCTGGGGCGCCTCGCGCTCGGTCTCGAGACCGGCGAGGAACCCGCGGCGCGAAGCGCCGGCGAGGCGGCGCGCAAGGCCCTGCGGGCCGCGCTTGCGGCGCCCGCGTCCGGCGTGCCGGCGCTCGCTGCTGCGGCAGAAGGCTTGCTGGGGCTGGAGGAGCCGGCGCTCGCGCGCGAGGTGGCCGCCCGGCTGAGCGAGGAGCGAGATCCGCTGCTCGCGCGCTGCCGCGAGCGGGCGCTGGCGGCAGCGCGGCCCTAGCGGAGAAGGACGAGGCGCTGCGTCTCTCTGCGGCCGCCCGTGCTGAGCCGCGCGAAGTAGAGGCCCGCGGCGGCGGGGTGGCCGGCCGCGTCGCGGCCGTCCCAGACGGCGCTGCCGGCGCCCGCGGGTTGCGGCCCCGCGAAGAGCGCGCGCACGCGCCGACCGGCAACGTCGAAGATCGCCAGCTCCGCCCAGCCGGCGCGCGGCAGGCTGTAGGCGATCGCGGTTCGGGAGCCGAAGGGGTTCGGGTGGCCGGGTGCGAGCTGAAGCGGGGCCTCGAGGCCCGCAGCGGCGGTGGCCGGCGCATTCGGGCCGCCGGGCGAAGGCCAGCACTCCCGCCAGACCGCGCCGGCGTTGCCGGTCGTCACCCGACCCCAGGAGATATCGATGCTCTGGGCCGGGTAGCTGATGCTGTCCAGCAGCGCGTTGCCGGTGTCCAGGCGGCCGAAGAGCGCGAGCGTTCCCCCCTCCGGCGCGAGCGTGAAGTTCGCGTGCAGGGGCCCCTCGTCGGGCTCGCCATCGCACCAGACGACGAGGTACTCGCCCGGGGCCAGCGTGCGCTCGGGTAGGGGCCAGCGCGTGGGCTTGGCGAGGTCCTCCGTCAGGTAGAGCCCGCCGATCGCCATCGGCAGTGTGCCGCGATTGTGCAGCTCGAGCCAGGCGTCGTAGTCGCCGGCCTCGTCCGGGCCGGTCCGGCGGTTCAGGGCCAGCAGCTCGCTCAGGCGCGGTTCGCCGCGCGCAGCCGCCGTGGCGAGCACGAGGCCGTCCTTGTGGCGGACGTGGATGCGCTGGCCGTAGAGCCAGGCCGAGTAGTCCTCCCACTGGCCGTCGGCGTCGAGCAGTTCCCAGCTCGGGTTGTAGGGCAGCGTGCGCACCTGGCCCGAGTCGTTGGTGAGGACGAGCCCGCGCTCGTAGTCGCGCGCGAGCAGACCGCCGCGGCCCTGCACCACCGAGAGCGAGTCGAGCACCAGCGCGCTGCTCCCCTCGCTGCGCAGGTAGACCCGGTAGCCGCTGCAAGCGGCGAGCTGGAGGCTGGCGCGGAAGCTGCCCCCGCCACCGGGGGCGATGGGCACGCTGATCGACTCGGCCGTGCTGCAGCCGCTGCGCTGGGCCTTCAGGACCAGCTTGCTGCCGCGCGGCGCGCAGGCGAGCGTGCGAAAGCGGAAGCTGACCGTGTACCACTGCCCACCCAGGTAGCCGCCGGGGACGAGGAGCTCGCAGAGCGCGGGCCAGCTGTCCTCGCCCGTCGCCAGGGCGACCAGCGAGCGCTGGCCGGCGATTACGAGGGCGGGGTCCTCGGTGATCGTGTGCGTCGACATGCCGGGCACGGGAATGACTCGCGGGTCCAGGCCCCCCTCGAAGTCGGCGACGTAGAGGGGCGTCTCGCCGATCGCGTAGCGCGGGCCGAGCGGGAGCCCGAGGTCATAATCGTAGAGCTCGAACCAGTCGACCTGGTGGTGGTCGTGCGAGCCATAGTCGTAGTTGAAGTAGCAGTCCGCAAGCAGGCTGCCCGTGAAACGATAGCGGAACTCGCGCAGACTCGTCGAGTCCTCGGGGACGCCGTTGACGGCGACGACGGCCGGCTGGCTGCCGGCGCTCGCCCACATGTCGAGCGCGCCCAGGGTGCCGAACAGGCCGCCTTCCCAGGTGGCCGGGAAGCACTCGTAGAGATTGCCGTTGAGCGTCGGCTGCAGGGTGATGCAGTTGTTGGCCATCGCGAGCGCGCCGGCCGGCAGCGCGGCGGCCGTCGCATCGGCGAAGTAGTCCACGGCATCGGCGAGCCAGACGGCGAGGCTGTCCGGCTCGTCGCAGGCCTGGTTGCCGTCGTAGTCGAAGCAGCCGGGAAAGAGCGGGTCCCACCAGAGATAGCCGCCCGCGCTCATCTCGTCGAGGAAGATGCCGTCGATGCTGCCGTCCTGCACATAGGGGCCGAGCCGCTCCTCGATGAAGCGCACGAAGTAGTCGCGGTAGCGCTCGCCGTTCACCCGCGGGCACTGCGTGGTGACGTTGACGTGCACGGTGTCCGGCCAGTAGCTGATCGAGTCGCCGTCACTGGTGCGCGCGATCCAGAGGCTGTCGATGCCGGTCTGGAAGTCGTGGTGCAGATTGCCGGGCTGCCCCGCGGGCGCCGCGCTGATGCACATCGGGTCGATGTAGGCGAGGATGCGGATCGCGGGATTGAGATCGCGCAGGCGCAGCAGGCTCTCCTGCGCCGTGTCGACGTGCCGGTAGGCCAGCACGACGAGGTCCCAGCGCGCCAGTGCCTCCTCGTTGCCGACGAAGTCGTCGCGCAGGTAGTAGTTGAGCAGGCGGGGCGCGCGGGAGTGAGGCGGCTCGGCCGGCGCCGGCGGCGCGGCCAACAGCAGTCCCGCCGATGTCAGGACTGCAATCCATGCCGTCAAGTAGCGCGAACGGTTGACGCTTGCTCTGGTCATCCAGGCTCCAGTGGGGCGGCGGCCGTCAGCCGCCGCGGAGCGCCGGATTATGCCATTTCTGGCAGGTTTGTCAAACAGCAGGCCGGGTGAAGCGGGGCGAGGCCGCCGAGCAGGGACCAGCGTCGCGGGGTCGGTGCCCTGGCCAGGGGGTGCTCCTGCGCTGAGCCGGTGTCACGCGGACAGCGCCGACGCGGCGGGGGGCGCCCGCCGCGGGCTCATTCGTAGCGGAGAGACTCGATCGGGTCGAGGCGACTGGCCTTGACGGCGGGGTAGAGCCCAAAGCCGATCCCCGTGCCCGCCGAGACGACGAGTGCGCCGATCACGTAGAGCACGGGCACGCTGGCGGGCAGACGCATCGTCAGGTGCAGGAGCCAGCCGATGAGGAGTCCGCAGACGACGCCGATTGCGCCGCCCATGCCCGTGAGCGCGGCCGCCTCGACGAGGAAACA
>VGXI01000252.1 GCA_016873475.1 bacterium
GGGCGGCACCGTGACCGGTCTCTCGCGCTGCTTCGCCGAGCGCTCGCCGGCGACCGAGATCGTGCTCGCGGATCCCGCGGGCTCGGTGCTCGCGGCCGCCGTGGCGGGACGGCCGCTGCCCGCGGCAGGCAGCTGGCTGGTCGAGGGCATCGGCGAGGACTTCCTACCGCCCATCCTCGATCTCGGCCGCGTGCGGCGGGCCTACACGATCGGCGATCCGGAGAGCTTCGCCACGGCGCGGCTGCTGCTGCGCCGCGAGGGCATCCTCGCCGGCAGCTCGACGGGCTGCCTGCTCGCCGCCGCTCTCCGCTATTGCCGCGCCCAGCGGGAGCCGAAGCGGGTCGTGACCTTCGCCTGCGACACGGGCAACAAGTACCTCTCGAAACTCTACGACGACGACTGGCTGGCCGCCCACGGCCTCGCCGGCAACGAGGAGACGCCGCCCCGATGAATCCGAGCCGCGAGGCGCGCCGACTGCGCCTGGAGACACTGGCCGTCCACGGGGGCCAGCGCCCCGATCCCCTGACGGGCGCGGTGAGCGTGCCCATCTACCAGACCTCGACCTACGCGCAGAGCGCGCCCGGCGAGCACAAGGGCTACGAGTACTCGCGCACGGACAACCCCACGCGCACGGCGCTCCAGGCCGCGCTCGCCAGCCTCGAGGGCGGCGCCCACTGCCGTGTCTTCGCCTCCGGAATGGCGGCGACCGACGCGGTGATCCGCCTGCTGCCGGTGGGCAGCCACATCATCTGCTGCGACGATCTCTACGGCGGCAGCTACCGGCTCTTCGACAAGGTGCTCGCGCCGCAGGGCTACGCCTTCGACTTCGTCGATCTCACGGATCCTGCCGCGCTGGAGGCCGCCCTCCGCCCCGAGACGCGGCTGCTCTGGCTCGAGACGCCGACCAATCCGCTGCTCAAGGTGCTCGACCTGGCCGCGCTCGCCGAGCGCTGCCGCGCGCGCGGCGCACTGGTCGCGGTCGACAACACCTTCCTCTCGCCGATCCTGCAGAACCCACTCGCCTTGGGCGCGGACCTGGTCGTGCATTCGACGACGAAGTACATCAACGGGCACGCGGACGTGGTCGGCGGCGCGGTGATCGTCAGCGACGCCGCGCTCGACGCGCGGCTCGGCTTCCTCCAGAACGCGGCCGGCGCCGTGCCCGGCCCGCTCGACTGCTACCTCACGCTGCGCGGGGTGAAGACGCTCGCCCTGCGCATGCGCCAGCACGAGGCCGGCGCGCGCGCGGTGGCCGAGTTCCTCCTGCGCCAGCCGCGCGTGGAGCGCGTGTTCTGGCCGGGGCTGCCCTCGCACCCGGGGCACGCGGTGGCCGCGCGGCAGGCGCGCGGCTTCGGCGGCATGATCTCCTTCGTCCTCGCGGGCGGGCTGCCCGCGGCGCGCCGCTTTCTCGGCGCGCTCTCGCTCTTCACCCTGGCCGAGAGCCTGGGCGGCGTCGAGAGCCTGATCGAGCACCCGGCGATCATGACCCACGCCAGCGTCGAGCCGGCGATCCGCGAGCGCCTGGGCATCACGGACGGGCTGCTGCGTCTCTCGGTGGGCATCGAGCACCCCGAGGACCTCATCGCCGATCTCGCCGCCGGCCTCGCCGCGCTGGACGGGAGCGGCGCATGAGCGGGCCGCCGCTTGCCGCCGGCGAGCTGGCGCGCTACGCGCGACATCTCACCCTACCCGAGGTGGGGGAGGCCGGCCAGCGGCGGCTGAAGGGCGCCAGCGCGCTCGTGGTCGGCGCGGGCGGTCTCGGCTCGCCGGCCGCGCTCTACCTGGCGGCCGCGGGCCTGGGACGGCTCGTGATCGCCGATGGCGACCTCGTCGAGCTGAGCAACCTGCAGCGGCAGATCCTGCACGGCACGGCGGCGCTGGGTCGGCCGAAGGTCGAGTCCGCCCGGGCGCGGCTCGCCGACCTCAATCCCGAGATCCGCGTCGAGGCCCGCGCCGAGCGCCTGAGCGCGGCCAACGCCCGCGCCTGGGCGCGCGAGGTGGACGTCGTCCTCGACGGCTCGGACTCCTTCGCCACGCGCTACCTCGTGAGCGACGCCTGCGGCCTCGAGGACCGGCCCTGGGTCTACGGCAGCATCTTCCGCTTCGAGGGGCAGCTCTCCCTGTTCCACGCCGGGCGCGGGCCCTGCTATCGCTGCGTCTTTCCCGTGCCGCCGCCCGCGGGCGCCATCCCCAGCTGCGCCGAGGGCGGCGTGCTCGGCGTGCTGCCCGGCATCGTCGGCAGCCTCCAGGCGGCGGAGGCGCTGAAGCTCCTCTTGGGCGCCGGCGAGTCGCTGCTCGGGCGCCTGCTGCTCGTCGACGCGCTGGCGATGCGCTTCCACGAGTTCCGCCTCACGCGCGACTCGGACTGCGCGCTCTGCGGCGAGCGGCCCCGGATCCGGGAGGTCCTGGCGACGGCCGAGCCGGCCTGCGCCCCGGCGGCGCCGAGGGACGCCGAGGCCGGCGCCGCCGTCGCCCAGATCGAGCCGCGCCAGCTGGCGGCGCGCCTGGCCGCGGGCGAACGGCCCCTGCTCCTCGACGTGCGCGAGGACTTCGAGTGGCGGCTTTGCCGTCTCGAGGGCGCGCTGCTCGTTCCCCTCGACCAGCTGCCCGGGCGCCTGACGGAGCTCGACCCCGCGCGCGAGACGGTGGTCTACTGCCACACCGGCGTGCGCAGCCTCTACGCCGCCGAGTACCTGCGCCGGCAGGGCTGGCGCCGCGTCGGCAATCTGCTCGGCGGCATCCACCGCTGGGCGCTGGAGGTGGATTCCAGCCTGCCCACCTACTGAAGCTTGCGGCCGGTCGCCCTGCCGGATTTCCGCCCCTGCCGCGAGGGGCAGATGACGGTTTGGTCATTCGCGACGGACGAGCTTCATCGGCGAGGCTGCTGGGCGTAGAATCCTGGGTGAAGGAAGGAAGGCGGGGCATGCGCGTCTTGCTCATCGAGGATGACGAGAAGCTGGCCGGTTTCCTGCGCAAGGGGCTCCGGGAGGAGGGCTTCACGCTGGCCCATGCCGCGGACGGCGAAGAGGGCCTGCACCTGGCCCTCGCCGAGCGCTTCGACGCGGCGATCGTGGACATCATGCTGCCCAGTCTGGACGGGCTGGCCATCATCGACGAGCTGCGCCGCCAGCGCCTGCGCCTGCCGGTGCTCATCCTGAGCGCGAAGCGGTCCGTGGACGAGCGCGTCCAGGGCCTGCGTGCCGGTGGCGACGACTACTTGACCAAACCCTTCGCCTTCTCGGAGCTGGTCGCGCGCCTGCAAGCCCTGATCCGGCGGGCGCAGGTGAGCGGCGAGACGACCCGGCTCGTCGTGGGCGGCCTGCAGATCGACCTCGCCCGCCGGGCCGTCACGCGCGAGGGGCGCAAGATCGACCTGCCGCCGCGCGAGTTCGCGCTGCTCGCCTACTTGGCGCGCAACGCGGGGCGGGTCGTCTCCAAGACGATGATCATGGAGCAGGTCTGGGACTACAACTTCGACCCGCAGACGAACGTCGTCGAGTCGCGCATGTGCCGCCTGCGCGACAAGGTGGACCGCGGCTTCGCGCGCCCTCTCCTGTACACCGTTCGGGGCGTCGGCTACGTCCTGCGTGACGATGCCTAGGCTGCGCCTCTCGGTAGCCCTGCGGCTCGCGCTCTGGTACGCGGGCGCCGCGGCCTTCTCGCTTGCTCTCGCCATTGGCATCTCCTATTCGGCCGGCGTCCGCGTCCTCCGCGCCGACGTCGACGACGAGCTGCGCCAGGACCTCGCCGAGACGGCGGCACTCGTGCAGGCTGGCGGCGAGGCCGCCTTCGCCCAGGAACTGGCGGTCGAGCTGGCGGGCCCGGACGCGGACAAGGTCTTCCTGCGCCTCTGGTCGCCCGGCGGCGAGGCGCTGACGGGCGCAGGCTTTCAACCCCCGAGCGCCGCGGACCGCGCGGCGCTGGCCGGTTTGGCGCCCGGCGAGACGGCTCCGTTGCGCACGCTGAGGCTGCCCGGGCGCGAGTACGGGGTGCGGGTTGGGGCCGTGCGCCTCGCCTGCGGCCACGCGGTCGAGTTCGGCCAGAGCCTCGAAGAGGAGGAGGACCTGCTCGCGGCGCTGCGCGGCGGCTTCGCCTACGCACTGCC
>VGXI01000253.1 GCA_016873475.1 bacterium
TCGCCAGCAGGAGGACGAGCACCGTCGCCAGCGCCCAGTCGAAACGGTGCACGGCGGCGCTGTCCAGGAAAGCGCCCGGTCCGGAGTAGATACCGAGCTCGCCGTGGCGGAGGCCGTAGGCCGTGAAGCCCACCGCCGTCGCCGCCGCGACCAGGAGGATCGCCGCCAGTTCGGCCCGCCAGGAGCGGTAGAAGAGCCGCGAGATGCCCGTGAAGTCGTAGCGCGAGGTGAGCCAGCGGCGCAGGCTCATCATCGTCTCGCCGGGCTCCGCGCCGCGGGGGCACTGGGTGGAGCACTGGCCGCAGTAGTAGCAGAGCCAGGGGTCCAGCGAGGTGCGCAGGCGCTGCTCGAGGCCCATCTGCAGCAGGCGCATCGGCCGGCGCGGGAACATGAAGCGGTCGTCCGAGTGCTCGCAGACGGCCGAACAGCTGCCGCAGTGGTAGCACTTCTGCACGTCCTCGGCGCCGAACTTGGCCAAGTCGTCGATCAGCTTGGGATTGACCCGAATCGCCATCGCGGCATCACCACCCTTCGACCAGCGCCGCGTCCACCGCCCTGGCGCGGGCTTCGATCTCGCTGAGCGTCAGCGTACTCAGGTCATCTTCGCCGTGGCCGCTGGCGATGCTCTTCAGCACGCCCGCCGCCACCGCCGAGGCCTGCGCCACCGTATCCGGAATATCCTTGGGTCCCTGGCACATGCCGGCCACGAAGATGCCGCCCCGCTCCGTCTGCGTGGGGCGGCCGTTGTAGTTGAGCTCGGAGAACCAGCCGTCGCCGTCCCGCGGCAGGCCGAGCGCCGCCGCCAGCTCGGCCGTGCCCTGCGCCGGCACGACGCCCACGGCGAGGATCACCAGGTCGGCCGGGTACTCGACGTGGCGGTCGCGCAGGATGTCCTCGCCGCGCACGCGCTGCTGGCCATCCACCTGCACGACCTGGGCCGTGCGGCCGCGGATCACCTGCGTGCCTTCGGCCTTGATGCGCTCCATGAACTCCTCGTAGCCTTTGCCGAAGGCGCGCATGTCGATGTAGAACTCGTGGCAGGTGGCGTCCGGTAGCTTCTCGCGCACGAGGTGGGCGAACTTCAGCGAGTACATGCAGCACACGCGCGAGCAGTAGGCGTTGTAGTTGGCATCGCGCGAGCCGACGCAGTGGATGATGGCCACGCTGCGCGGCGCGGCCCCCCCCGGCTCCACCACCCAGTCCTCGGTCTTGGTCCGCTTGTTCAGGCGCGGGGTCTTGAGCACGATCTTGCCTCCGGTCGGCCCGGAGGCGTTGGTCATCCGCTCGAACTCGAGGGAGGTGAGGACGTTCGGGTAGCGGCCGTAGCCGTAGCGCTCGATCTTCTGCGCGTCGAACAGGTCGTAGCCGGTGGCGAGGACGATGTTGCCCACCTTGAACTCGAGCTGCTCGTCCGGCTCGTCCAGGTGGATGCAGTCCTTGGGACACTTCTTGACGCAGGCGCCGCACTTCTCGCCGTGGCTCAGCACCCAGCGGCAGGTTTCGGGATCGACCACGTTGGCGTTGGGGACCGCCTGCGGGAAGGGGATGTAGATCGCCTTGCGGCTGGTCAGACCGGAATCGAACTCGCTGGCCGTGGAGACCGGGCAGACGTCCGTGCAGGCGTTGCAGGCGATGCAGGCCTTGGGGTCGACGCGGCGAGGGTGGCGGCGGGCCTGCACCGCGAATGCGCCGGGCAGCCCTGTCACTTCGAGCACCTCGGTGCAGGTCATCAAGGTGATCATCTCGTGGTCGGCAACGGCGACCATCTTGGGCGTCAGGATGCAGGCCGAACAGTCGAGGGTGGGAAAGGTCTTGTCGAACATCGCCATGTGCCCGCCGATGGTCGGTCCCCGCTCGATCAGGTAGACCTGCTTGCCGGCATCGGCGATCTCGAGCGCGGCCTGGATGCCCGCGACGCCGCCGCCGATGATCAGGGTCGCGGGATTGACCGGCAGCTGGTGAGGCACGGCCACCAGCGGGAAGGGCACGCCCTGCACCGCGCAGGCGAGCACGGCCTTGGCGCGCTCGAGCCCTTCGCCGCCCGCCCGCACGCCATGCTCGCGGAAGGAGGCCAGGCGCAGTTCGCCGGCGTCCAGCCCGGCCGCGGCCGCGGCTCGGGCGAAGGCGGGCTTGAAGTGGCCGGGTGAGTCGCCCGCCAGAACGATGCGTTCCAGGCGGCTGCGCCGCAGCTCGCCGGCGAGCGCGTGCGGGTCCAGACGGGGCCTGAGGCCCAGCACCTCGACCCGCTCCACCTGCGGCAGGTTGCGAGCGTAAAACGCCACCGTCTCGAGGCTGATCTCGCCCCCGTCGAACACCTGCCCGACGAACACGCCAACCCGCATGGGAGCCTCCCCTTCGCCCACCCAACTAGGGTGGTTGCCCTATACAACCTGGGAGTCTAGCCGATTGCCAGGGTCGTGTCTAGGGTTAATGCTGTATGGCCTCCTCTGGGCAAATCCTCTAGACTCCCAGTCGAAATGCAGGTTGACGCCCGAGAGAGCCGGCGGCCTCCGCGGAAAGGTGCCTTAGGGCTCCTCGGCCGCTTCCGCCGCCTAACGCTCTTCCAGAAGACGATGCTGCTCAACTTCGCGGTGGTCCTGCTGGGGGCCGTGGCCGGCACCTACCTCACGCGCGCCCTGGCCGCCCGCCACTCGGGGCTCGTCCTCGCCCTGACCTTCTTCAGCTGCGGCGCCTTCGTCACGTTTCTCGTCAACTACCTCGCCTTCTGGGATCACTTCCGGCCGCTGATGGAGCTGGCCCGGGCGCTGGACGCGATCCGCGACGGCCAGCGGGCCCGCGAGGCGATCGCCGGCGTGCGCGCATCGGGGATGATGGACGTGATCGCCTCGGCCGCCACCCTGCTCGACCAGGCCGAGGACGCCTCCTTGCAGTTCTCGGCCCGCCTGCTCGGCTCCATCGAGGCGGAGCGCCAGCGCATCGGGCGCGAGCTGCACGACAACACCAGCCAGATCCTCGCCGCCGCGATGCTCAATCTCGGCCTCGTCGAGCGGCAACTCGCCGGCGGCGAGCGGGCGCGGGTCAGCGTGGAGCCGGCGCGGGCCCTGATCAAGCAGGCTCTCGACCAGTTGCGATCGGCTGTCTATGACTTGCGCCCGGCCATGCTCGACGACCTCGGCCTGGCGGCCGCGCTGCGCTGGTACGCCCGGGCGCGCGCCGAACAGCCCGGCCTGGAGATCCTCAGCCAGTTGGACGAGGACTCCCCGCGCCTGCCGCCCCAGATCGAGACCGCGCTCTACCGCGTCGGCCAGGAGGCGCTGGCGAACGCGGTCCAGCACGCCGGGGCCAGCCGCATCGAGCTGGGGCTGGAGATCAAGCCGGGCTTCGCGACCCTGACGGTCTTCGACAACGGGCGCGGCTTCGACCTCGCCGAGGCGCGGGCGCGCGGGCTGGGCCTGACGACGATGCGCGAGCGCATCGCCCAGCTCGGGGGGCGCTTCAACATCGTCACCGAGCCGGGCGCGGGCACGCGCGTCTTCGCCCTGGTCACGCTGCCCGATGGCTGGGCGGCCAAGGAGGCGTCGCGGGCATGAGCATTCGCGTTCTGATCGTCGACGACCACACGCTCTTTCGCGAGGGCCTCTGCGCGCTCTTCTCTAGCGAGCGAGACGTCGAGGTGGTCGGCGAGGCCGCGGGCGGCGAGGAGGCCGTGCGCAAGGCTCTCGAACTGCGTCCGGACGTGGTGGTGATGGACCTGATGATGCCCGGCGCGAACGGCATCGAGGCCACGCGCCGCATCCGGGCCGCCCTGCCCGAGGCCCGGGTGCTCGTGCTGTCCATGTACGACGACGAGGAACACGTGCAGCGCCTCCTGGCCGGCGGCGCTTCGGGCTACATGCTCAAGCGGGCCACCAGCGACGAGCTGGTCCGCGCGCTGAAGGAGGTCGTGGCCGGCGGCATGCCGCTCGATCCGGCCGTCGCCGCCAAGGTGGTGAAGGACTACGTCCGGCGCGTGCAGGGCGAGACGGAGCCCGAGGCGGGGCCGGAGCTGACGCCGCGCGAACTGGAAGTGCTGCGCCTCGTCGC
>VGXI01000254.1 GCA_016873475.1 bacterium
TTTTCGCGGTCTCCAGGTAGGGCTTGCCCATCACTTCCAGGCCCCAGCGCAGAAGGCGCGTGGTCGGATCAGCCAGCAGCAAGAGGGCCACCGGCCAGGGCCAGATGCCTGCCGCGGCGGGGTTGTTCGCCTGCATCGACAGGAGCTGCAGCGCGGCTACCGCGAAGAGGGCCAGCACGGCCAGCGCGGCCAGTCCGACGGCGGCGAGCGCCAGGCCATGCCGCCAGAGGCGCACGAGGTTGACGCCGGCCAGCGTGGCGGTCAGCAGGATCCACTCGGTCATGCCTTTGCCTGCCCGCTCATGAGATCAGCTCCAGGAGACCCTTCTCGAGCGCCGACGATGCGCGCTCGTAGAGGCTCCAGCCGGCGGCCTTCTGGCGCAAGCTGACGGCGCTGGGGGTGATCCGCAGTGCCTCGGCGACCTGCTTCCAGGAGCGCCCGCCTTCGAAGCGCGCGATCGCCTCGGCTTGCGCCGGTGTCCAGCCCATCCGTTGGCGCAGCGCATAGGAAGCCAGCGTGCTCCAGAGGATGGCGTCGCCCTGTTCCGTGTCGAGCTGGCAGGGCAGATCGAGCGCGCGGGCGCGCTCCAGCGCCGCGCGCGCGCGGTGGAAGCAGGGGCCGTCCATGCCCAGGGCCTCCTCGCGCAGCTCCGTGCCGAGGGTCCCGAGGCCGAGTCCGAAGCGCATGGCCGTGGGACTGGCCAGGTTCAGGAGCTCGGGGATGAGCGTCAGCAGCGCGCGGCAGCCCTCGGCATGGGCAGGAAAGAGCGCCTGGAACTCGTCGCCGATGGTGACCAGTGGCCAGGCGGCGAAGCCCGCGCGCGCCTCGGCTTTGACGGCGGCGAAGTGGCGGCCAAGTCGGGTCTGGAGCTGGCCCCGCGCCTCCGGCTTCAGGTCCCGGGTGGCAACGAGGTCGCCGATGAGGGCGATGTAGCGCGGCCCGCTCATCTGCGCAGTTAAGCTCCTGGGCTAAATTCCGTCAAGTTGATTTACCTAGCTCAATTAGCGCAGATCGCAAGAATTGAGCCTTTACGCTGAATTTGCTCCAATTAAGCCTTGAACCCTAACTTGTGAGCTCGCCGTGACGTGGCGCAGGCAGACTAGCCTGTGACCGCCCGCCGCCGCCAGGGCTGCCGCGCGCGATAGGCCAGGCTGCGCCAGAGCCACTCGAGCGGGCCGAAGCGGAAGCGGGCGAGCCAGAAGGGCGCGAGCCACAGCAGAAAGAGCCAGACGGCGAGGGTGATGCCGGCCTGGCCAAGGCGCGATACGCGCCCGAAGAGGCCCAGCCCGTGGCCATAGAAGAGCGCCGTGCAGATGAGGCTGGTGAGGATGTAGCAGGAGAAGGCCATGCGCCCGCAGGCCGCGAGTCGCCGCCTGAGCCCGCTCCACAAGCTGGCGCGCACGAGGAGCACCAGCGCACCCAGCCAGCCCAGCGCGACGAGCAGGCTCGCCCAGTAGCCCCACTGCGCGTGCAGGAAGAAGGAGGGGATGGGGTCCCAGCCCGTGGCGAGCTGGCGCTGCGCGCCGTAGATCGTCGCGGGCAGGCCGACGAGGAGCGCGAGCCCGATCAGCCACCCGTAGACGCGCCCCGCCGCCTCGCCCGTCAGCACGCGCCAGCGGTAGAGCGTCATTCCCAGCAGCATGACGCCCATGACGCGCCAGAAGGTGAAGAAGGGGAACACCGTGAGCTGCATCTCGGCGCTCTCGGCGGCGCGGGCGCGAAAGCTCGTGAGCCAGGTGCCGCGGTAGGCGGCTAGCTCCTCGGCGAGCTTGGCCGCCGAGGGCTGCATCCGCGCTTCGAAGGCGGCGAGCTGCTCGGGCGGCCAGTAGGTGCCGGCCGTCAGGCCGGCCATCAGCATCATCAGGGAGCCGATGAGGAGGAAGAGCAGGCCGCTGGCCAGCAGCCAGCCGGGCCGCGCCTTGCGGAACACGAAGACAAGCAGTCCGCAGAGCGCGTAGTCGACGAGGATGTCGCCCGCCCAGACCAGGTAGGCGTGCGCGAGGCCGAAGAGGAGCAGCCAGCCCATGCGCCGGTAGTGCAGGCCGGCGGCGCCGCGTCCGGCGGCCCGCGCGCGGTCGCACATCAGGAGCACGCCGGCGCCGAAGAGCATGGAGAAGAGCGTCATGAACTTCTGGTTGGCCAGCGCATTGGCCAGCAGCCAGACCAGATAGTTAGCGCCGGTGAAGTCGCCGTAGGCGAGGGGATTGAAGTAGGCCGCGCCCGGCATGGCGAAGCTCTGGATGTTCATCGCCAGGATGCCGCAGACGGCGAAGCCGCGCAGGACATCCAGGAAGTCGATGCGCTCGGGTTCGCGCACGGGTGCCAGCAAGTTCTCCATCCGCAGCCCTCCTGTCGCCAGCCCCCCGTTTGGCCAGCCTAGCGAGTCCGCGCGAGCGGGGCAAGCGGCACTATCACGCAAGTGGGACGGATGTGCCGTGTTGGTTGCTCCATGAAGCGATGAACAGTATCGTTCCGGTGTGGGTCGGACGCTCAGCCCGCGGGCGGGCTCCAACGGGCGATGAGGAGATTGCGATGCACTGGACACCGAAGAGCGCTGCGCTGTTCGGGGGATTGCTGCTTGCCGCTCCTTGCGCGGCCGATATCGGCCCGAAGCCGATCCGCGACATCGGCGCGGTGGACGAACCCGGCAGCTTCCGTCTGGTCGCGAACGTGGTGAGCGTAACGCTCGACACGCGGCAGGCCACGGTCGACGCCTGGTTTCACCTCGTCTCGACCGAGACGTACCGGATATGGGACAAGGGGCGCATCGTCTGGGGCTGGCCGCTGCCGGGCGACCTTCCGGATCCGATTCAGCTCCGGTTCGCCCTGCGTGTGCACTTCCTTGGCCATAAACGCAATTGGCCGGAGCGAGACTCCTTCGAACTCATGCTCGAAGACGCTGCCGCCGTGCCTTGTCCACCTGCGGGGAATGCGTGGGCGGAATTCGATCGCCGTTTCGGGATTCCCTGGGCACTGCAGCAGTACGAGCTCCTCGGCATCTCGAGGTGGGCAGTGCTGGAGCAGGGATTCTTGCTGTACATGCCGGGGCCGTGGCTGTCCGTGCGGCTTCATGTCCGCTACATGCAACCCTACGCGCGGGTGCCGGGACAGGCCGATCTGCGTGATTTTGTTTACGTCCTGCGTACGGGCGCGCTCTGGGAAGGGCCGATCGATCGCCTGCGCATCACCGTCAAGGCTAAACATGGCGTGAAGATCGTCGACAGCACCTGGCCGCTCGCGGAGGGTGTCTGTGATTCGTTGACGGTTGAGCCGGCGGACGATCTTCGCCTGCGTCTTCGCCTGCCTCGCTGAGCGGTCGCGGCTGCGCATCCGCGTCCGTGCCACTGAAGCGGTTGCAGTCAGCCACAAGCCGCTCGGGCTTCCGCCGGCCACCGCTCCATGATCCGACACGCCCGCGTTGACGCCAGCGCGGATCCGCGCTAGAGTTATCACCCTGCCCAACCACCTCCAGGAGGCGGCGTGTCGTCGAGCACGGTGCTGCATATCCCAAACGGAGCCATCCCAGGCCCGAATCAATGAGGCCTGCTTCACGCGCCCACGGCGTGTGAAGCGAGGGATTGCTGTGCTCACACCAAGCCGTTGCGCCCCTGACGCAGGAGGTGGTTCGTCATGCCCACCCGCAAGCAGCTGCGTATTGCCTGGGAGTGTCACAACGAGGAGGCCTTCCTCGACGCCTGTGTGCTGGCTGAGAAGATCCTCGCGGCCGCGCAGGACCGCGAGGCGCGCCTCGACCTGGATACCAAGCGCTCGCCCGCGCGCGCGGCGCTGCTTCTGAGCAATGTGCTGCCGCAGCACGAGGCGCTGATGCGCCTCTGGCAGATGGTCAGGTCCTGGCGCGGCAGCCATGCGAACGAGGACATGGACGCTTGGCAGAAGCGCATGGAGGACATCGCGGGCTGCTATGAGGAGCACGCGTCCTTGCCGCTCGCGGCTTGCGCTGGCTGCGAGCAGCAGAACCTGCGCTCCGCTGGCTGCAAGCGCGTCCGGCCCGCCCTCGGGCCTCTTCC
>VGXI01000255.1 GCA_016873475.1 bacterium
AAAAGGAATGAGTAACCGCGCGCCTGGCCCCATTCGGAGAGGCGCGCCCGCAAGGGGGACCTCGCATGGGATCCGCGAATGCGCTACTCGCCTTGGCCCTGATCGCGCTCCCCGCGGCAGGCCTGCCCGCGGGCGCGCGTGGCCAGTGCATCCTCGCCAATCCGAGCTTCGAGATCGCCGGGCAGAGCGGGGCGAGCTTCGGCGGCTGGAGCCAGTTCGGCAGCGTCGGCGCGGTGACCACCGCCGTGCATGGCGACTGGGCGGCCCGGGTCAGCGGGCCCGGCGGCAACTGGAGCGTCTCGGGCTACTGGCAGCGGCTGGACTGTGCGCCCGGCGAGCGCTGGACCGTGACCGGCCACGTGCGCCATCCCGCGACGAAGCCGCTGACCGGCCAGTGCAGCGCGCTCGTCAACGTCGAGTGGCACGACGGAGCGGGCCAGCTCATCAGCTACGACTCCTTCGCCGTGGCCTCGGCCGCCTCGCCAGTCGACGCCTACCTTCCCTTCGCCGTGCAGAGCCTGCCGGCGCCGGCGGGCACCGCTGCCATCCACCTGCTGCTCGGAGTGCTGCAGGCGCCCGGCGCGCCCTCGCCGGACGCCTACTTCGACCAGATCACCGCCGAGGACGACAGCCCGCCCGATCTCGACACGCTGCAGTGGAGCGACTTCCCGGGCGGCCGCACCCTCGACTTCGCCGGTCGCAGCTGGCGGGTGAAGGGCCCCGGCTACTACGGGCCGGGCCCCAACGTCTTCTGCGACGGTGCCGAGTGCGTCTGGGTCGACGGCCAGGGCCGCCTCCACCTCACGCTCGCCAATCGCAACGGGACCTGGAAGAGCACGGAGGTGGTCGCCGAGGAGGCGCTCGGCTACGGAGACTACATCGTGACGACCGTGGGGCGGCTCGACCTGCTCGACCGCTTCGCGATCCTGGGTCTCTTCATCTGGCAGTACGGCCCCTGCTGGGACGATGCCTTCCTCTGGTGGAATCCCTACAACGAGGTCGACATCGAGTACGGCCGCTGGGGCGATCCGGGGCGCGAGATCGGGCAGTTCGTCGCGCAGCCCTGGGACTGGCCGGGGAATCTGCAGCGATTCGACCTCGCGTTCAGCGCAGGGGAGCGGGTGAGTCACGCGATGCGCTGGCTCGCCGATCGGGTCGAGTACCGGGTCTGGCGCGGGGGCGCCGATGAGGAAGCGAGCGCGCCGCTGGTCGCGAGCTGGAACTACTTCGGGCCGCACGTCCCGCGTCCCGAGCAGCCGCGCCTGCACCTGAATCTGTGGAAGCTGCCCAGCGGCACCCCGGCCTCCAGCCAGGAAGTCATCGTGGAGAGCGTGCACTTCCTGCCGGCGGGCGGGGGCAGCGCGGTGGATCCGGGCGGCGCGCCGGCCGCGGCGCGGGCCGGCTGGCTGACGCCGGCCGTTCCCAATCCCTTCAACCCAAAGACGACCCTCCGCTTCACGCTGGCGCGGGAAGCGAGCATCGCCCTCGAGGTCTTCGACCTCGGCGGCCGCCGCTTGCGTTGGCTCGCGAGTGGGCTTCACTCGCCCGGGACGCACGCCCTGGTCTGGGACGGGCGCGACGCAGAGGGCAGGGAACTGCCCTCGGGCGTCTACCTGGTCCGTCTGCGCGGGGCGGACTTCACGGACAGCCAGCGCGTCGTGCTCATCAAGTGACCGCAAGCTGCAAAGAGAACGGGGGCCCGGCCAGGCCGGACCCCCGCGTGTGCTGCGTGCCAGGTCAACTAGAAGAGGGACTTCACGGCGCCCCAGCTCGTGTCCTGCGTCGCCACCGGCTCCGCCATGCCCCAGACGATGTTGTCGTAGAAGACACCCGAGCCCTCGTAGAGCGTCGCCGTGTTCGCGAAGCCGATCTGGAGGATCTGGTTCACGAGACCGGCGTCGATCGTGATCGTCAACTGATAGCCGGTCCAGCTCGCGGGCGTGCTCGTCATGTCCGCCGTGATGAAGTTGGTCATCGCATAGCCGCTCGCGGGATCCAGGGTCTTGATGAAGGCCAGGGCCGTCGTGCTGCCCGCGAGATTGCCGAGCTTGGCATCGAAGTCGAAGTTCCAGGTCGTGCCGACATCGCCGGCACCGATCGTCTGCTCCTGGAAGACGTTGGACTCGATGTGCGCGCCGTCGTTGTGGTTGCCATTGTTGTAGTCGCTGAAGACGACGAGCTGCTGAGCGCCCTGCTCGGCGCCGCCCTCGCCAGCCGCGATCGAGCAGAAGGCGTTGCCCGCGTTCGGGGCGGGGTAGGGACCGTAGCCGTACCAGTAGGACCAGTCCGGACCGAAGACGTTGCCGAAGACCAGCCAGCCGTCATTGCCCAGCGCGTTCGGATCGCTCTGGACGAGGCCTTCGAAGTCCTGCGCGTAGGGAGCAAGCGCGCTGGCCGCCGGCGCCAGGCAGAGCAGCGCTGCGATCGCAAAGAACGCTTTAGCTCTGATGTTCATCGTGGTTTCCTTCCGTGTGAGGAGTTTCGCTTGGGCTGAGACTCTCGGATCCGATCGCCGCGGGGACTGCGTATCCAATCGCATCCAGACGAGGAGGAGTGTACACTATGTTCGGCGTCCGAATCAAGTCCCAAACAGGCAGTCCAGCGCTCAGTTCCAGATTGGCCCTCCTTCTTATCTCGTTTACTATCAGCGGTTTCAAGGAAGCGACGGATTGAGCATGAGTGGGCCGCTGGGCCGCAGCAGCGACGCCTGCCGCTTGCCGATGTCCCTGGCGCAAGTGGCGATCGCAGCCCAGAGGGATGCAAGAAAGCACTTCGCGCCAGTCCTTCGCGCTCAGACTTTGTGCGGAATGCAAACAAATACACCTTTCAATCCTCGGGCGCCGCTCGCGATCGTGGACCTGACAGCGACGCGCGCGGCAGCCCAGCGCGGGAGCCCTAGCGCTATGCCTCTGCCGACCTCGATCCCGGCGCGCGTTGGCCTGTCCCTGCTCCTGCTCTCCTTGGCCGCATGCGGAGGCTCCGGTCGCTCAGCGCCGCGGGGCGGCGAGTCCAGCGGCGCGCTGCGCCCCTTCCTGCCGGATCTTGCCGAAGGTCGGAGTCGCGGCGGGATCTGCTATGGCCCGCATCGCGATGGACAGCGGCCCGGCGGCCCAACGCCGAGCGCGGCCCAGATCCGCGAGGACCTGCGGCTGATGCAGCCGCACTGGCGTCTCCTGCGCACCTACGGGGCCAGTGAGTTCGGGCGCGAGCTGCTCGAGGGGATCCGCAGCGAGGGCATCGACATCAAGGTGCTGCTCGGTGTCTGGGTTGCGCCGGAGGAGCGGGCGGGGGCGGACGGCGGGAACGAGCCCGATGCGGAGGCGGCCGCCGCCAACGCGCGCGAGTTCGCTGCGGCGGTTGCGCTGGCGGCGGCGTATCCGGACATCGTCGCCGCGATCTGCGTGGGCAACGAGACGCAGGTCTCCTGGTCGCCGCATCCCTGTCCGATCGAGCTTCTCATCGCCCAGGTGCGCCGCGTGCGCGCCGCAGTGGCGGTGCCCGTGACCGCTGCCGACGACTACCAGTACTGGCTCGAGCCGGCCAGCCAGGCGCTCGCGCGCGAGCTCGACTTCCTGACCGTTCACGCGCACCCGATGTGGAACAGCCAGACCCTCGACGCGGCCCTGCCCTGGCTGCGCACCCAGCTCGCGGCCGTGGCGGCGGCGCATCCGGAACGGCCGCTCGTGGTCGGCGAGACGGGATGGGCCACAGCAGTGGCTGCGAGCGGCGAGCAAGCGCGACTCATCAAGGGCCGGCCTGGCGAGGACGAGCAGGCCGACTTCTACGCGACCCTGCTTGCCTGGGCGCAGACCCAGCACTTGCCGCTCTTCGTCTTCGAGGCCTTCGACGAGAACTGGAAGGGCGGCCCCGATCCGGACGAGGTGGAGAAGCACTGGGGGCTCTTCCGCGCCGATCGCACGCCGAAGGCGGCCCTGCGCAGAGGAAGCTGAAGCCCGCGGGCGGCCGCCGGCCTTCAGCGAATCAGGAGCCCTCGTGCGGTGACGGCTCGGCCCCCGCTCTC
>VGXI01000256.1 GCA_016873475.1 bacterium
GGGGTCGCCGGCGGCCGGTCCGGATCCAGGCCCGCCGCCTGGAAGAGGTCGCGGTTGAGGTAGAGCGTGCGCACGCTCTTGTTGAAGGGGAAGGACCAGAGCTTGCCCGCGTAGCGGCACTCGTCGAGGAAAACGGGCTGGATGTCGGCCAAGTCCGCGGCCGTGAGGGGGGCATCGCCGCGCTCGCCGTCGGCGTAGGGCTCCAGGCACTCGATGATGCCGGCCTCGATCATCTCGGCCGTCCAGGCCTCGTAGGCCTGGCTGATCGTCGGCGGCTGGCCGGCGGCGACGGCGGCGATGATCTTCTGGCTCAGCGCCTGGTAGCGGCTCATGTCGTAGGCGCGGACCGGCAGCTCGGGGTGCAGCGCGTTGTACTCCTCGATCATCGCCGTCAGCGCCGGCGACCAGCGGCCCATCGCGTGCCAGAAGGTGATGACGTTCTCTTCGCGCCGCGCGCCGCAGTCGGCGAGCCCCGCCGCGAGAGCGCTGGCCAGGAGCAGTCCGACCAGGCGACGCACGCTCACTCCTTGAGCCCGCTCGAGGCGAGGCTGGCGATGATCTGGCGCTGGGCGAAAAAGTAGAGCACGAGCAGGGGCAGGACGCTCAGCGTGGTGGCGGCCATCATCAGGCCGTACTCGGCCCCCTCCTCCTGGCTGAAGGCGGCCAGCCCGATCTGCAGCGGGCGCATCTCGGGGCTGTGCGTCATCACGAGGGGCCAGAGGAAGGAGTTCCAGGTGCCGATGATCGTGAAGAGCGAGATCGTCACGAGCACGGCCTTGGAGAGCGGCATCATGATCCGCCAGAGCACGGCAAAGCGGCTGGCGCCGTCGATGGTCGCCGCGTCGAAGAGGTCCTGCGGGATCGTCTTGAAGTGCTGCCGCAGCAGGAAGATCGAGAAGACGTTCACCGTCCAGGGCACGATGAGGGCCGCGTAGGTGTCCAGCCAGCCCAGCCGCGCGATGAGGATGAAGCTGGGCACCAGGTAAACCGGCTCGGGCACCATCATCATGCTGAGGAACAGCAGGAAGAGCGCCTCGCGCCCGGGGAAGCGCAGACGGGCGAAGGCATAGGCGGCCAGCGCGCTGGTGACGATCACGCCTGCCAGGCAGGCGAGGGCGATGACGATGGTGTTGAAGAAGTAGCGGCCGAAGGGCGCGCGCTGCCAGGCTTCGATGTAGTTCGCAAAGACGCCGGGGAGGCCCCCCGCGCCGCCGGCCGCCGCGTCGCGAGCGCCGATGAGCACCTCGGGCAGGAAGCGGTGCGGCTCGCGCGTGATCTCCAGCGTCGAGCGCAGGGAGGTGGAGACCATCCAGAGAAAGGGCATCACCATGCTGAGCCCGGCCAGGATCAGCAGAAGGTGCACCGCCAGCCGCCGCCACCCTCGCGCACCCCGCACCGCCGCCTCCTAGTAGTGCACCCGCCGCTCGGCCAGCCGGCGCTGGACGAGCGTGAGGCCGAGGATGATCAGGAACAGCACGAGCGCCACCGCGCTCGCGCGGCCGAGGCTGGCCGGCGGCGTGAAGCCCTTGTCGAAGAGGTAGTAGACGAGCACCTTCGTCGAGTCCTCGGGCCCGCCGGGCGGCGAGGTCATCAGGTACACCAGGCTGAAGGTCTGGAAGCTGACGATCGTGCTCATGATGAAGACGTAGAAGGTCGTCGGGCTGAGGATCGGCCAGGTCACGTGCCGGAAGAGCTGCCAGCTCCCCGCGCCGTCGATGCGCGCCGCCTCGTACTGCTGCTGCGGGATGTTCTGCAGGCCGGCGAGGAAGATGACGATGTTGTAGCCCAGCCCCTTCCAGGTGTTGACGAGGGCGAGACTGACCAGCGCCAGGCTCGGTCCGCCCGCCCAGCGCGGCAGCCAGCGCCCCTCGGGGTCGACGAGCAGCTGGAAGACGCCGCGGCTCTCCCCCAGCCAGCCGGGCTGGCCCAGGTGCAGCTTGCCGAGCAGGAAGTTCAGCACCCCCAACTCGGGCTCGAGGATCCACTTCCAGATCACCGCCACGGCCACCATCCCCGTCACGACGGGCATGAAGTAGATCGTGCGGTAGAGCCCGAGCGCCTTCAGCTTGCGGTTGAGGAGCAGCGCGAAGAAGAGGGACGCGAAGATCGCGATCGGCACCGTGCCGATCGAGAACCAGATCGTGGTGCCCACGGATTGCCAGAAGGTCGGGTCCTGGAGCAGGCGCGCGTAGTGGCCCAGGCCGACGAAACCGATCAGCGCCCCCATCTTGATCTCGAAGAAGCTGAAGGCGAAAGCGGCGATGATGGGCACGAAGCGGAAGCAGAGAACGATGGCGAGGGCGGGCAAGACGTAGAGCAGGGCACCGGCGGCGTCGCGCCGGCGGCGGCGGCGCAGGCGGCGGGCGAGTTCTGGGCTGGCGGAGGACTCGAGGCTGGGCATCGTCCGCGCTTCCGGCTGGAGAGGGCCGGGCGAGCGCCCGCCGCACCGGCCGCTCCGACTCTACGGAGCGCCTCCCGGCCTGTCAACCGCGGTCGGCCGGCCCTTCCCCCTTGACTTCGCCCCGGCAGGACCGGAACATGCTGGAGTCACCTTCCGCCCGGAGGCCGTGGCCGTGGTCCTGCTCGCGATCGTCCTCGGCGATAGCAAGGGCCTCGAGGAGATCCTCGAGGGCTTCCTCGAACTCGGCATTCAGGGCGCGACGGTCCTGCAAGCCGAAGGGATGGGCGAGTTCCTGTCCGAGGAAGTGCCCATCTTCGCGGGCCTGCGCAGCCTCTTCCCCGGGCGCGATGGCCGCCACCGGCTGATCCTCTCCGTCACCGAGCGGACCAAGGCCCAGGAAGCGGTGGCGATCGTCGAGCGCACCGTCGGGCCCCTGGACGGACGCGGGGCCGGAATCGCCTTTACGCTCCCCGTCGAGTCGCTCTGGGGCCTCGCCCGGGAGCTTTGACGGGGCCCCGCCCGCCTGCTGCCGCAGCGCCCTTCCGGCCCGGATTCCCGGCGGGTTTCCCGGTTGACCCCTTTTGGGCCTTCGGGGTATAATCACACCGTCTCTCGCCCCATGCGCTTCATCCTGCTCATGGGTGATGCGGGTGGAGGCAAACCCGCATCATGGAAACAGCCCCTGCTGACCGGTTGCGCCCTTCGGGAAGTAGTGCACTGAGCGTGACAGCCTTACCGGGGGCCGAGTCTACCTTTTAGGAGGTTATGAATGGCCATGAGGAATATCATCTCCCTTGCTCTGGCAGCCGTGTGCGTTCTGGGCCTGGCGGTAGGGGCAAGCGCTGGCATCCCGGATACGAACAACTCCTTCGCGAGCGCGGCCAGCTGCGGCCGCATCACGATCGCCCCGGACGGCGGCGACACCCTCGGCGGCGAGGGCAACACCATTTACGTCACCGTCCTGGACATCAACGGCACCCCGGTGACCACGCTGGCGGCCACCGATCTCTGGCTGGATCACCCCAACCTGGCTTCCTGCCCCGGCATCTACAGCCAAGCCGACACCGGCACGAACGGCGCTGGGCAGACCCAGTTCTCGGGCTTCGTCTACGGCGGCGTCAGCGGCGATGCCAACAACGGCGTCAACTGCGACAACACGGACTTCTACGTGTACGCCCTCGGCATCGTCCTGAACGGCAACAACCCGGTGTGCGTCTCCTTCGACAGCGTCGACCTCAACGGCGACCTGGCCTGCACCGTGGCCGACTTCGGCAAGTTCGCGGCAGATTTCAACTGCACGGTCGGTTGCGATCCCTGCCACGACTACAACGAGAGCGGCAACACCACCGTTGCGGACTTCGGCATCTTCGCTGGCTTCTTCAACGCCAGCGTCTGCCCCTAGTCGCAAGGGCGGCGAGCACGCACGCTAGGGCGAGACCGGGCAACCCTGCCCATGCAGCAGGATGTGCGGGAGGCTGCCGCCTCCCGCTTTTTCTTTGGTTGTGCCGCGGAGAGTGTGCCTGGTACGGCAGCTGCCCCTGCCCGGGCATGCTCACGCTACCTGCACCGAACGCCACCTGGCAGCCGCCCTTCTGGG
>VGXI01000257.1 GCA_016873475.1 bacterium
GGGGCCTCGCCGTCGGCGCCGTAGGTGCCCTTCCCGCGCAGGGTGTGGACCACGCCCATGCGCTCCAGCTCCAGATAGGCCCGCGCCACCGTGTTGCTGTTGACGCCCAGGTCCACGGCGAGCTGGCGGACGGTGGGCAGCCGCGCGCCCGGGGGCAGAGCCCCGGCCGCCGCGTTCACCTTCACCCAGTCGACGATCTGCCGATAGATGGGCAGCCCGCTCGCTGTGTCCAGGGTCAGGGGCCTGGCTTGGTGTTTCATGTCGCCCTCCAAAGGGCTAGTGAACTAGTGTCCTAATTCTACAGAACACACGTACGGCTGTCAAGTGGTTCCATGAGATCAACGGTCACGAAGAGAGCCCGACCGCGGGGCCGGGCTCCAGGGAGAGGGGCGAGGGGAGCCCGGATCGGCTAGCTCACCTCGGCCGGGTTCACGTGTTTCTGGACCTCGCGCGGGATGAAGGCGTCCAGGGCCGCGTGCTCGCGGGCCTCCTTGAGCACCCAGCGGCTGACCACCATGCGCTGCACCTGATTGGTGCCCTCGTAGATCTGGGTGATCTTGGCGTCGCGCATGTACTTCTCGATGGGGTAGTCCTTCATGTAGCCGTAGCCGCCGAAGATCTGCACGGCGTCCGTGGTCACCTGCATCGCCGTGTCGGTGGCGAAGAGCTTGGCCTCGGCGGCGAGCTTGCTCACATCGGCGGCGCCGTCGTCGATGTACTTGGCCGCCGCGTAGACCAGGAAGCGGGCCGCTTCGACCCGCGCGCTCATGTCGGCCAGCATGCCCTGGATCATCTGGAAGCTGCCGATCGACTGCCCGAACTGCTTGCGCCGGTTCGCATACACGGCGGCGTACTCGAGGGCGCCCTGGGCAAGGCCGACGCCCTGCGCGGCCACGCCGGGGCGGGCCCGGTCGAGGGTCATCATCGCCTGCTTGAAGCCGATGCCGGTCTTGCCGCCGAGGAGGCGATCCGCCGGGATCTCGCAGTCCTCGAAGTCCAGCTCCACCACGGGCACGGCCCGGATGCCCATCTTGTCCTCGATCTTCTGGATCGAGAATCCGGGGTCGCGCTTCTCGACGATGAAGGCGCTCACCCGCGAGCGCTGGCTCTCCGGGTCGGTGACGGCGAAGACCGTGTAGAGTTCGGCCACGCCGCCGTTGGTCGTCCACTTCTTCTCGCCGTTCAGGCGCCAGCCCCTGGCCGTCTGCTCGGCCCGGGCGCGCAGGCTGGCGGCGTCGCTGCCCGCGAACTTCTCGCTGAGGCCGAAGGCGATCAGCTTGCGGCCGGCGGCGATCTCGGGCAGGTACTTGCGCTTCTGCTCCTCCGTGCCGGAGAGTAGGATCGGGAAGCTGCCCAGGGCGTTCACGGCGTAGGCCACGCCGACGCCGCCGCAGGCGCGGCTGAGCTCCTCGACGCAAAGACACAGGTTGAGCACGCCCGCGCCGGCGCCGCCGTACTCCTTGGGGATCCAGACGCCGAGCAGGCCGGCTTCGGCCAGGGCGTCCTTGATCTCCCAGGGGTACTCCTGCAGCTCGTCGTACTTGCTGGCCAGGGGCCGCACGACGCGCTCGGCGATCTCGTGGGCTTTCGCTTTCCAGCGCAGGTTCTCCTCGGTCAAGAAGGGCAGCATGCTCTACCTCGTCGGCTGGGGTGTCGGGGTGGGCGGAGGGGGCGCGGCGGCAGTATAGCAGCCCGCAGGCGGGAATAAAGCCCCGCGCCGCGCCGGGGAATGCCGTGCAAGCAAGGGCTATCCAGATCCACGGGGATTGGGCTATAATGGAGCGGTTCCGCCATCCGCTCGAGTTCGAGCCCGCCTGCCCATCCGCAAGCTCCGGAGGATCCCCATGCGGAGTACTGCCCTGCGTGTCTTTGTTGGAATGTTCGTCCTCGCGCTGCCTGCGCTCGCCGGCGCGCTCGAGCTGCGCGCGCCGGCAGCCGCGCTCGCGCCCACGCTGGAGGTGCTGGGCGAGACCGCCAGTGGCCTGCGCGTTTCCCTCGCGCTGCCGACCCTGGCGGTGGAGGAATTCACCATCGAGGGCGCGACCTATCAGGCGCTCTCCCTGCCCGGCGGCGCCATCGCCGGCGCGGACGGCCAGGCCGGCCTGCCCACCTTCACGCGCCTGGTCGCGCTGCCCGCGGGCATGCAGGCTCGGCTCGTGGCCGTGCGCCCCAGCGAGCGCCGGCTCGCCGGCTATCGCGTGCTGCCCGTGCAGCCCGATGCCGCCGACCGCTTCGTCATCGATCGCGACTGGTACGCGCGCGCGGCGGCGTCAATGCCGACGGCGGCGCTCGGCGCGCCGGCGCAGATGAATGCCCTGCGCGTGGTGCCGCTGACCTTCTCGCCCGTCGGCTACGATCCGGCGAGCGGCGAGCTGCGCGTGGCCGAGCGTCTCGAGGTCGAGCTCGAGTTCACGCCGGATCCCGCCGCGCCCTCGCTCACCCGGCCCGCGCTGATTCCCGAGAGCTTCGATCGTCTCTACCGGGAACTGGTGGTGAACCTGGAGCAGAGCGACCTCTACCGGCTCGGCGAGGCCGCTGTCGGTCCCGGCACCTACCTGCTGATCTACCCCGACGTTACCGGCGTCCTCACGCGCTTGCAGCCGCTGATCGACCTGCGCAAGCGCCAGGGCTACAACGTCGTTGTCGTCAGCACGACGACGACCGGCACCAGCAACGTGGCGATCAAGGCCTACATCCAGAACCTCTACAACACGGCGAACCCGCCGCTCGAGTTCGTCAGCCTGGCCGGCGACGCCTCGGGCACCTACCTCGTCAACTGCTGGAACGAGAACCTCAGCGGCTACAACGGCGAGGGCGACCACTACTACACGACGCTGGCCGGCGGTGACATCCTCGCCGACGTGCACCTCGGGCGCCTGAGCTACCGCAGCACGAACGAGCTCGACATCATCGTCAACAAGATCCTCACCTACGAGACGAACCCGCCGCTGACGGACAGCGGCTGGTTCCGGCGCGCCGGGCTCTGCGGCGACCCCGGGCAGTCGGGCATCGGCGTCATCTACGTGAACCAGTGGGTGAAGACGCAGCTGCTGAGGCAGGGCTACACCCAGGTGGACACCATCTGGAGCGGCAACTTCCCCAGCCTGATGACGCAGAGCATCAACCAGGGTCTGAGTGCCTTCGGCTATCGCGGCTGGTGGGGGATGAGCGGCATGTCGAGCGGCAACATCCTCAACCTGACCAACGGCAACGAGCTGCCCTTCGCCCTCGTCGTCACCTGCGGCACGGGCTCCTTCAAGAGCGACAACACGGCGATCTCCGAGGCCTGGACGAAGGCCGCCAACGGCGGCGGCATCGGCGCCGTCGGGACGGCGACGCTCGGCACGCACACGCGCTACAACAACACCTACTACAAGGGCTGCTTCGACGGGGCCATCAACGGCCCGGACCACCGGCTCGGCGTCGCCCACACGCGCGGCAAGTACGAGCTGTACAGCGCCTACCAGATTGCGGAGCCCACGCGGGTCGAGATCTGGTCGATGTGGAACAACCTGATGGGCGACCCGGTGACCGACATGTACACGGGCTTTCCGGCCGCGCTCAACGTCGGCTACCCGGCTTCCCTGCCGCCCGGCGCGACTGCCGTTCCCGTCAGCGTGACGAGCGCCGGCCAGCCCGTGGTGGGCGCGCGCGTCACGATTGCCAAGGGCGACGAGGTGCGCGTTTCCGGCTACACGGACGCCGGCGGCAGCGCGGTGCTGCCTTTGGCGCCCGGCGTCACGACGGGCTCACTGCTCGTCACGGTCACCGGCCACAATCTCTTCGCCCACCTGGGCAGCCTCACGATCGGCGCGCAGGCGGTCTTCCCGAGCCTGGCCGATCACAGCCTGGACGACGACGCCGCCGGCGCCAGCCTGGGCAACGACGACGGCCGCCCCAGTCCCGGCGAGCGGATCGAGCTCGCAGTCGCGCTCCAGAACCTCGGCACCAGCCCCC
>VGXI01000258.1 GCA_016873475.1 bacterium
CGGCCGAGGTAGCGGCCGAACTCGCCGAGGATCTCGCCGAGGTTCTTGCCCATCGTGATCATGCCCCAGCCGCCGATCGAGTGCATGCGCACGGCGATCGCGTGCTCGGGCAAGAGCGAAGGCGTCTCGGCCGAGCGCACGGCGTAGGGGTGGTCCACGCCGGAGAGGAAGAAGCTCTCGCCGTCCGCGGCCCTGCGGCCATCTTGCCGAGCGCCGCCCGCGGCCGCGAACTCCCAGGCGCCGAGGCTGTGCTCGGGCCGGAAGTCGCGGCTGCCCAGGCCGTAGACCCCGCTGAAGATGCGCGGCAGCTGCTCGGCGCCGATGGCCGGGATCTCCGGGTGCGCGGGCGCCACGCCGTTCTCCAGCGCCTTCGCGAAGGCCGCGCGCAGATCGCGGGTGAGCGGGTTGGCGCCGGCCAGCGGCTCGTCCGTGCGCTCGAGGACGATCACGCGCGGCAGGCCGGCGAGGGCTTCCACGAGGGCCGCCTCGGGGAAGGGCCGGAGCACGTTGACGTGCAGCGAGCCCACCTTCGCGCCGCGCGTGGCGCGCAGGTGGTCCACCGCGGCCTCGATGTTCTCGGCCGCCGAACCCAGCGAGACGAAGACCGTGTCCGCGTCCTCGCAGCGGTAGCGGCTGAGGAAGCCGTAGTGGCGGCCGGTCAGGCGCGCGAATTCCGCGTAGGCATCGCGGAGGAAGCCGAGGATGGGCTCGGCGAAGGCGTCGCGCCGCGCCACCACGCCGTTCATGTAGTGCTCTTGATTCTGCACCGGCCCGATGAGGGCTGGATTCGCGAGGTCGATGGCGGCCGGCACGCGGCGGCGGCGCGGACCGAAGAGCGCGCGCTGGGCGGGCGTGGGCGTCTCGATCATGTCCTCGGGCGCGCCGAGGAATTCTCTCAGCAGCTCGGCCTCGTGGCGGCGGAAGCTCCGCTCGAGGTGGCTGGTGAGGAAGCCGTCCTGGGCGTTGATGCCCGGCGTGAGCGCCAGCTCGGTCACGCGGCGCAGGATGACGGCCTGGTCGGCGGCCTGCTGGGCGTCCCTGGCGAAGAGGACGATCCAGCCCGTGTCGAGCGCGGCGTAGATGTCGTCGTGGCCGCAGTGCACGTTGAGCGCGTGCTTGGTGAGCGCGCGGGCGGCCACCTCGACCACCAGCGTCGAGAGCTTGCCCGGGGCGTGGTAGTACTGCTCGATGCCGTAGATGAGGCCCTGGCCCGAGGTGAAGTTGACGACGCGCTTGCCCGTCACCGAGTAGGCGATGGCGCCGCCCTGCGCGGCGTGCTCGCCCTCGGCCTCGATGGCGAGCTTGGGCCGACCGAAGACGTTCAGCTTACCCTCGGCAAAGGCGAGCTGGTAGTTCTCGCCCATCTCGGTGGAGGGCGTGATCGGATAGAAGACGCCGGCGTCCGTGATGCGCGCCTCGGTGTAGTAGGCCACGAGCTGGTTGCCGTTCGTGGTCAGGGGGATGCCGGGGTACTTCACGGGGGTCGCTTCGCGTTCGCTCATGAGGGGGGACCGCCTCCTGCGGCGTGAGATCGATGCATCCGCCAATAGATGGAGCATCCGTTGCATTCGCGCAAGGCAAGCCTTGGGCCTGCGCGTGGCCTGGAGGATTCAGGGTTCACAGGCCCTGTTATCGCCTGGGCCTGGCGCTACTTGCGGCTCCCCGTTCGCCGGGTTAGTCTGAGCGGACTGCCTCGAAAGGACGCCCATGCCCCGTAGCCCCGTCGCCCACTTCGACATCGAGTACCTGCAGATCCTGGATCCGGAGGGGAAGGTCGACGCGGCGCTCGACCCCAAGCTCGGCAAGGACGAACTGCTCGCCCTCTACCGCGGGCTGGTCTGGGGCCGCGAGGCCGACGAGCGCATGTTGAAGCTACAGCGCCAGGGTCGCCTGGGCACCTTCAGCCCCTCGGTGGGGCAGGAGGCCGTTTCGGTGGGCCCCAGTTATTGCATGGGCAAGACCGACTGGTTCGTGGGCGCATTCCGCGAGCTCGGCGGGCGCCTCATGCGCGGGCACCGCTTCCGCGACATCCTGCTCTTCTGGAACGGGCGCGAGGAGGGCTCGGCGATCGATCCCGCGCTGCGCACGCTCTGCGACTCGATCATCGTCGGTGCGCAGGTGCCGCACGCGGTGGGCCTCGCCTACGCCCAGAAGCTCCGCGGGGAGCAGGCGGCCACGGTCTGCTGGTTCGGCGACGGCGCCACCAGCCAGGGCGACTTCCACGAGGGGCTGAACTTCGCGGCGGTCTGGCAGGCGCCGGTGGTCTTCATCTGCCAGAACAACCAGTGGGCGATCTCCGTGCCGCGCAAGTTGCAAACGCGCTCGCAGAGCCTGGCGCAGAAGGCCATCGCCTACGGCATGCCGGGCATCCAGGTGGACGGCAACGACGTGCTGGCGATGGTGGTCGCCACGCGCGAGGCGCTCGCGCGCGCCAAGCGCGGCGAGGGGCCGACCCTGATCGAGGCCGTCACCTATCGCATGGGCGTGCACACCACGGCCGACGATCCCACGCGCTACCGCGACGAGGCCGCGGCCCAGGCCGAGTGGGCGGCCAAGGACCCGATCCTGCGCCTGCGCCGCTACCTCGAGGCGAAGAAGCTCTGGGACGAGAAGCGCGAGGAGGCCCTGCGCGAGGAGCTGCGGGCGCAGATCGCCGAGGAGGTCAAGGCCTTCGAGGCGGATACGACCTTTGCGCTCGATGCGCCGTTCGAGTACGTCTTCGGTACCGAGCACGCGGCGATCACGGAGCAGCGCGCCGAGTTCCTGGCGCTGATCGCCCGCGACGCCGAGCGCGAGCGCGAGGAGGCCGGCCGTGGCTAAGCTCACCATGATCCAGGCGATTAATCTTGCCCTCACGGAAATGATGGGGGAAGACGACAGCGTGCTGGTGATGGGCGAGGACGTCGGCGTCAACGGCGGCGTCTTCCGCGCCACCGAGGGCCTCCACGCCAGGTTCGGCGAGGCGCGCGTGCTGGACACGCCGGTGGCGGAGAGCGCCATCGTCGGCACGGGCATCGGCATGGCGATGGCGGGCCTCAGGCCCGTCTGCGAGATCCAGTTTTGCGGCTTCTCCTACCTGACGATGGCCCAGCTCGAAGGGCACGCGAGCCGCGTGCGCAATCGCAGCCAGGGCAAGCTCACGGTGCCGATGGTGGTGCGCGTCCCCTACGGCGGCGGCGTGCGCGCGCTCGAGCACCACAGCGAGAGCCGCGAGGCCTCCTTCGCGCACTTCCCCGGGCTCAAGGTCGTGATTCCCTCCACGCCGCGGAACGCGCGGGCGCTCTTGCGCAGCGCGATCGCCGATCCGGACACCGTGCTCTTCATGGAGCCCAAGCACAGCTATCGCGCCTGGCGCGAGGAGGTGCCGGAGGCCCCCGAGCAGCTCCCCATCGGCAAGGCCGAGCTCGTGCGCGAGGGGACGGACATCACGCTGATCGCCTGGGGCGCCATGCGCCGGCCCGCGGAACAAGCCGCTGCGCTGCTCGGAGAGCAGCGCGGCGCAACGGTTGAGCTGATCGACCTGCTCACGATCGCGCCCCTGGACGTGGAGACCATCGCCGCCTCGGTGCAGAAGACGGGCCGCTGCGTCGTCGTGCAGGAGGCGCCGCGGAGCTTCGGCGTGTCCAGCGAGCTGGTCACCGTGATCAACGACCGCGCGCTGATGTATCTCGAGGCGCCGGTGGCGCGCGTGACGGGCTTCGACGTCGTCACGCCCGGCTTCAGCCGCGAGAAGGCCTACCTGCCCACGGCCGGGCGCATCGCCGATGCGCTGGCCGCCACGCTGGACTTCTAGGAGGCGCCGTGTTCGAGTTCAAGCTGCCGGACCTGGGCGAGGGCGTGCACGAGGGCGAGATCCTCAAGTGGCACGTGGGCGTCGGCGAGGCG
>VGXI01000259.1 GCA_016873475.1 bacterium
GCGGCTCGCCGGATTCCGGGTCGATATAGAACCTCACCTTCACCCTGCAATCTCTCTCCTGCGCTCGGCCCAGCTCAATATGGGCATGACTGCGCACCTCGCTGGCTGGCTGTTCTGATTATGCGGCACTGGTAGTCGACATAGCAAGGCCCGCGGGGCCCGCGAGGGGGGGGGCGGCGTAGGGGCCGCCGCGTCGCGAGTGTGCGCGTGGCCTAGCGGCTGCGCCGCAGGCAGATCAGCGAGATGTCATCGGACTGGGCCTCGGCGCCGGCGAACTCGGCGATGTCAGACAAGATGCCGCCCACCAACTCGGCGCTGCTGCGCGCCGGCCGGCCGAGGCGTTCGATCAGGCGGGGCTCGCCGAACTGATCGCCACCGGGGCCGATGGCCTCCGTCACGCCGTCGCTGTAGATCAGCAGGGTCGACGCGGGCGGCAGCACGAGCTCGGCCATCGTGAATTCGAGCCTGGGCAAGAGACCCAGGATGCTGCCCCCCTCGGCGAGCGGCACGGGCGCCGCGCCGCCCGCGGGCAGCAGCAGGGGCGGGTTGTGGCCGCAGTTGACGTACTGGAGCCGCCCGCTCTCCGGCTCGAGCAGCCCGACGAAGAGCGTGATGAAGGTGCTCGGCCCCGTGAATTCGCGCAGATGCTGATTCAGCGTCTGGGCCAGCGCGGGCAGCTCGCTGCCGCCGCGCTGGAGCCGGTCGCGGATCAGGGCCTGGACGCTGGACATCACCAGCGCCGGTCCGACGCCCTTGCCCGCGACGTCCCCGAGCGCAATCGCCAGGCGCTGGTCGCAGCTCGGGAAGATGTCGTAGTAGTCGCCGCCCACCGCCTGCGCGGGCTGGCAGAGGGCGGCGAGGTCCCAGCCGGGCAAGGCCGGCAAGCGCGTCGGGAAGAGGCGCTGCTGCACCTGGCGCGCGATCTCGAGCTCGCGCGCGTGACGCGCCTCGCGCCGCGCGACTTCGAGCAGGGCGAGGTTCTCGAGCGCGAGGCCGAGCTGGCCGGCCACCGTGCCGAGCAGCGTGCGGTCCTCCCGGCCGAAAGGTTCGCCCGATCGCTTCGCGGCGAGGGCCAGGCAACCGGCCAGCCCCTCCGTGCCGGGAATCGCGACGAGCAGCTCGTAGCCCGTGTCCTCGCCGGCGGGTGCGGGGTGTATGCCGGCGTGAAGATCGACGAGGGGCTGCTCGCGGCTGAGCGCTCCGAGCGCCGCGGGCGGCGGCGCCGGCACCGGCGCCTCGCCCGCGCCGGGCGCGGGATACGCGGCGAGCAATTGCCAGCGCGCGGTGGCGTCCGCCGACTCCAGCCCGAAGCAGCGGATGGACTCCACCTGCATGGCCCGCCCGATCACCGCCGTGGCCTCCTCGACGATGTGGCCCTTGCGCGCCATCGCGCCGAAGCGCTGGCCGAGGCCGAGCAGCAGGCGCCGCGCGTCGTAGCGCTCGCGGAAGAAGCGCCGGTCGATGCGCCGCATCAACGGGCGGTTCAGGCGCCCGATGGCGGCGACCGCGGCCAGCGTGATCAGCGCCGCGGCGGCGGTGCCGCCCGCGCGTCCCGCTTCCATGCGCAGCAGGTTGTCCAGGATCAGGAAGACGAGGATCCCCTCGGCCACCAGCACCCCGCGCGAGAGCAGCATGTACTGGAGGCCGCGGCGCAGGATCAGGCGAATGCCGAAGACGCGGCGCGCGAGCACGGCGTAGGCGAAGGCGGCTGGCAGCAGCGAGAAGAGCAGAATGGGTGCGAGCCAGTTCAGGATCCAGAGCAGCGAGAGCCCGCCCGCCTCGGTGGTCAGCCCGCGGTGCCATGCGGATTTCCAGACCAGCACCGACCAGAGCGCGCCGGCGCAGGCGGCGAGGATGCCGACCTCGATGAGCCCGCGCCGCCGATGCGCGCCCGCGGTGGCGCTCCCGCGCTGCGACCAGAGCAGGAGGATGGCGAGCGCGACGAGCAGGACGATGGACAGCTCCCAGTGGGCCAGGCGGTCGAGGAGGAGTCCGAGGGCGCCGAGCGGGGGGGCGGCACCGCCGAGGACGAGGCTGTCGCGCAGGCCGTCGAGCGCGAGCAGCGCGAAGGGCAGGGTGAGCAGCCAGCGCCAGGGCGCGAGGCGCTGGGCAATGCGCGACTCGCTGGGGAAGCGGGAGAGCATCGCAAGGCTGAAGTGGGCGAGTGGGTAGAGGGCGAGGCGCGCGAGGGCGAGCTGCGCGAGCAGCAGCCAGATGGGGAGGAGGCCGAGCAGCGGTGTGCGCTCGAGGAACAGGGAGAGGCTCTGGCCGAGCGCGAGGAGGCAGAGCGCCACGGCCCAGGCCGCGGGGTCGAGCGGCCGGAGCAGGCCGACCAACGCCCCGATGAGCAAGAGGAGCAAGGGTGGCAAGAGCAGTGGGGCGTAGATCAACCAGAGGCGGAGTGGGCGGGGATGCGCTTCGGCGCTGGCGGCGTCGAAGCGGATCTCGCCGCTGAGTGCCCGGCCCTGGCGCTCCCAGACGAGAGCGAACCGCGTGCGCGGAGTTGCCTCGCGCAGCGCCTTGAACCAGGCGTCCGGCTGCGCGGCGATCAGCGTTCCCTGCCACTCGGTGATGAGATCGCCGCCGGCGATCCCCGCCGCGGCCGCCGGGGAACCGGGCCGCACCGCGAGCACGCGGTAGCCGCCGTCGCGGCTGAGCGCCGGCAGATCGCGCAGGTGCCCGGGGCTCCCCGTGAGGCCGCTCTCTGCAAGCGGCGCGCGGCTCAGCGCGGCGAGCGCATGGAGGCCGAGGACGATCTGCGCGAGCAAGCCAAGGCTCAGCACGAGCAGCAGGGCGCGCCGCGCGAGGGTCGATCCGGATTGCCTGGCTGCGGACATTGGTGACCGCCGGCCGGGGGACGGGCGAACGGGCGAAGCCTAGCGGCAATGCTCGCAGGGGAATAGCAGTTTGGCGCCAGGAATTGCGCGGGGGCGATCAGCTGCGGCGCGAAACACCGCCAGGTGTATCGCCTTTTTGAGCGCCCTCTGAAGGTTGGCCCGCCCGAAAGCGATAGTCACGCCACTCCCGTGCGCTGCGGATCATTCCTCTGCCTCGCGACCATCGACCCGCTGCTCGAGATCTCCGAGCACGTCCTCGATCTGGGCCAGCGCCGAGCGCAAGTCGTCGGCGATCTCCTGCGCGAGAAGGTGCGGCTCGGGAAGGCTGGCGGAGTCCTCGAGGCTCTCGTCGCGGAGCCAGAAGACGTCGAGGCTGACCTTGTCGCGGGCAAGGATCTCGTCGTAGGTGAAAGGCCGCCAGCGCCCGTCCGGAGTCTCTTCACTCCACGTCGCCGTGCGACGATTTCGGTCGTCGGGGCGGTAGCACTCGACGAACTCGTCGAGGTCGGCGCGGGTCATGCGCTTCGTCTTGAGCGTGAAGTGCTTGTTCGTGCGGAGGTCGTAGACCCAGACGGTCTTCGTCCAGGGATCCTTCGCCCCAGGCTTGCGGTCGAAGAAGAGCACGTTGGCCTTCACGCCTTGGGCGTAGAAGATGCCGGTGGGAAGGCGCAGCAGGGTGTGTACCTCGCATTCGCGCAGCAGGCTCTTCCGCACGGTCTCGCCTGCCCCGCCCTCGAAGAGGACGTTGTCGGGCACGACGACGGCGGCGCGGCCGTGCACCCTGAGCAGCGACTTCACGTGCTGCACGAAGTTGAGCTGCTTGTTCGAGGTCGTCGACCAGAAGTCCGGGCGGCTGTAGGTGAGCGTATGCCGGTCGGTGTCGCCCTCATCGTTCACGATCGTGATCGAGGACTTCTTGCCGAAGGGTGGATTAGTCACAACCACGTCGGCGTGGGACGAGGGCTCGTCGCGCAGCGCGTCGTCGGTCCGGATCGGCGGCTCGTGGTCGTCCGTGCCGTCGGGGCCGATGC
>VGXI01000260.1 GCA_016873475.1 bacterium
CATCGCGCTCGCGAACCGTCTCGCGCAGGAGGTGCTCGGGCGGAGCCTGGACGAGCTGCCACCCCAGACGCGGCGCCTGCTCGAGCTCACGGACGAGATGGTCCTGGGCGAGACGAAGCGGCTCGGCATCGACCGGTGCGACTACCGCTTCAGCCGGCGGCAGGTGCGCGAATACGCGCGTTGGAGCTACGAGCAACTCCGCGTGCATCTCGGGCGCCTGGTCGAGCTCGAGTACCTCCTGGTGCACCGTGGCGGGCGCGGGCAGAGCTTCTCGTACGAGCTGCTCTTCGACGGCCGAGCCGTCGCCGCCGAGCGCTTCATCGCGGGCCTGGTGGACGCCGGCGAGCTCGTCGAGCCTGCGAGTACGACTTCGACTTTGGGGGGTCAGAAGGGCGACTTTGGGGTGGCTTTGGGGGCCCATACCGGGCCCATACCGGGGGGAAACCGGCCCCCTGTTGGATCGCGAAACGAGCATCAACCTGGCTCGAAACCTTCGCTCACGGTGGTGATCGACTCCGAAACGCACATCAGGAGCTTCGGCGCTCACCAAGAATGACCCAGCTGTGCTCGGCAGAAACGACCCGGCTTCGTGATCGGGCAAATCGCAGTACACCGATTGCGGCGTAGGCGCGAAGAAGCCGCAGGCCCGGTGGGGGCGCTGCGGCTTCGGGAGCAGAGGTCAGGACGCGGTCAGGGGGACGGGTCGCGGAGGGAGGGGCCGTTGATGCTGATGGTGTGGCACTGATGCCGGATGCGGCTGAGCAAGGCGTCGCAGAGGGCCTTGTTGCCGAGGAAGTTCTGCCACTCCTCGTACTCGAGGTTGGTGGTGATGATGGTGGCCTTGCGCTTGTAGCGCTCCTCCATCAGGCGGAAGAAGACGTTGGTCTGCTCGGGCCGAAGATTCAGATATCCCATCTCGTCGATGACGAGCAGGTCCACGCGGGCGAGGCGGTTGAGCAGCTTGCGTGACGAGCGATCAGCGAGCGAGGCGTACATCTCGTCGAACAAGTCCTGCGCCTTGAGGAAGAGCCCGCGATAACCGTTCTGGAGGGCCTTCAGGAGCAGGCCGGTGGCGAGCCCTGTCTTGCCCACGCCGGTGCCGCCGATGAAGACGAGATTCTCGGCGCGGGCAACGAAGTCGAGGCTGGCGAAGCCGCGGATCTGGCGAGCAGAGATCCCCGGCTGGCGCTTGAAGGGGAACGACTCGATGGTCCATTGCTCGGGCATGGCGGCTCGCTTGATGCGCCAGTTGAGGGCGGACTCTTGCTTGTTGTGCCACTCGGCGCGCAGCAAGCGGAGCAGGAACTCGCCGTAAAACAGCTGCTTCTTCTCGGCGTGTTGCAGCTCCTCTTCGATGATCTGGCGGATCTTGCCGAGGTGCAGGGTCTTGAGCAGCTGGTCGAGCTCGTCGTCGCGCATGGGTCACTCCGGCTCGTCGTCTGGGTCGCGACGCGGGAAGTAGTCGTGGCGAATGTTGCGCAGGATCATGGTCTCGATGCGCTCGAGGTCGTAGAGGCCGTAGCGAGCTGCGTCGCGGAGCGCATCGACGAGCGGGGGCTGGGGGTAGTCACGCAGCAGGCGCCGCAGCTGGCGCAGCCGGGCAACGCCCCGCCCTCGAGGTGCGCGCCGGTGCAGCTCGGTGATCCAGGTTGCGAGCTCCGGGAGCTCGGCGTGCAGCTGGCGCTCTTCGGCGACGAGCTGCTCGTCGCGGCGCTGCCTGTGCTCGGCGCGCTCCGGCTCGGGGAGCCGCACGCGCTTCGGCCCATCCACCCGCCGGGGATGGGTGGCAACGACCCGCGGCCCATCGAAGAGCTGGATCTCGGTCTTGGTCTCGCGCACCTCGAGCTGGTGGCCGATGTAGCGAGCTGGCACCTCGTAGCGGAACGTGTGGACGTTGACGTAGCTCTCGAGATCGACGAGGCGGGTGTGGACGCGATAGACGGGCGAGCGCCAGGCGGGCAACGGGACGAGCAGGTGGCTCTCGGCCGCGAAGAGGTCGCGGCGTGCGGCGTGGAGCCTGCGGCTGAAGGCGGCGTTGATCTTGTCGCACCAGATGACGGCTTCGCGGTTGGCGTGGTCGAAGTCGTCGAACTTGCGCCCGACGAGGAAGTTGTTCTGCACGAAGTCGAACAGGCCCTCGACCACGGCGGAGCGGTTGGCGTCGCCTTTCTCGTGAGCGCGGAACTCGAAGCCGCGAGCCTCGCCGAAGGATGCCATCTCGGGCACGGGGACCATGTGCTCGCCGGTGCCGCGCAGCACGATGACGCTGCTGTTGTCGACCATGCAGATGGGGCAGACGCCGCCCACGTAGTCGAGGGCGTCATCGAGGAAGACCTTGCACTCGAACCGCGTGAAATGCGGGTACAGCTGCACGAAGGCCAGCCGCGAGTAGGCGAGCGCGAGCCCCGCGATCTGCACGGGTCTCTCGCGCCCGCCGATGTCGGCGAAATGAGGAGAGGTGTCGTGCTGCATCTCCTTGCCTGGCTGGTGGTCGTAGCGTCCCGCAGGCTTCTGTGGCTCGTGGCCGATGCCGTGACGGCGGCAGTACGCGGTCAGGGTCGGGTACGAGATGAGCGCGCCTTGCTCCACGAGCTCCTCGTGGACACGCACGAGCCTGCCCCTGCAATCGTGGACCAGCTGGACGATCTCGTCGTGGTACGGCTCGGCCTTCTCGCTGCGGTCGAGGGCTGGAACCTTGGTCGCTCCCGATGCGATGACCCGCCGAACCGCGTTGCGTGAGATGCCGAGCATGCGCGCGATGACGCGCTTGCCATGACCCGCTTCTTGCAGGGCGAGGATGGTGGCTCGGGTCGTCTCATCCAACATCGGGGACCTCCTTCTCGATGGTGCTGACCAGGTGCTCGACGTCGCGGCGCGCGCCGGCAGCGGTCCGCCGCAGGCGCGCTTGCTCCGGCGGCAAGAGCTGCTGGACGACCCCACCCCGAACGCGACCGAGCGCGCGCCGGGCGATGCCACCCACGGCGCCGACGTCTCGCTCGAGCTCTTGCGCCGGGTCGTCGGGCTTGTCGCCGCGTGGCTCGCTGGCGCGTAGAAGCAGCTCCGGGTGCAGCAGCAACTGCTCGCGGCTGGCCTCGCTGCCGCGTGCAAACGCGGCGCACAGGAGCGCCGTCTGCCGCGTGCTTGGGCGGAGCGGGGCGAGAGCCTCGGCCAGCGCGATGGCGCCCGCGCGGTTGGCGCGCGCCAAGGGCAACAGGTGCTTCATGGCGGCGTGCGGGGACAGCTTTCCGTCGCGCACCAGCTGCTGGATCGTGTCGGGCAGCGTCGCGGCCAGGCCGAGCCGGCGACTCACCCAGCTCGGGCTGCGACCGAAGCGGCGGGCCAGATCTTCGAGCGACAGCCCGAATCGCTCCTGGAGCTCGCGCACCAGCCATGCCTGCTCGAGTACGCTCTCCCCCTCGGCAGCGCGCATCAGGCGCCCGAGCAGCAGCGCCTCCGGCTCGGGAAGGTCCCAGCAGGTGGCGCGGACCAGATCCTGGCCGAGCCTGTGGAGCCCTCGGACCCGCTTGTAGCCATCGACCAGGATGTAGCGGCCGGCGTCTGTTGCCGCGATCACCACCACCGGCAGCTGCTGACCATCGCGGGCCAGGGACGCCACAACGCGGCTGTCGCGCTCGCGGCTCGTCGTCCGCAGCGCCTCGTACCGGCGGTCCAGCTGGTGGAGCTCGAGGTCCATGGCCCCCGCGACGGTCGCAAATCCTCAGCCCGTGGTCCGTCTCCTCTCGTATCTCGCCGCGGCCGTCACAGCCCGAGTGCTCGAAGCTCCGCCGTGCTCGCCTCGAGCTGCTCGAGCGCGGTCATG
>VGXI01000261.1 GCA_016873475.1 bacterium
CCCCGACGGCAACTACAACCGGACCTTCAAGCTCTACGCAGCGGCCGTGGGCGGGGCTCCCCTCTGGACGGAGACCCAGACCCTCGCCGTCGCCGACGGCGTCTTCAATGCCCTGCTCGGCAGCGTCGCGGCGCTGACGCTCGACTTCAGCAACCAGTACTACCTCGGCGTGGCGGTCGGCGGGGCGGCGGAACTCACGCCGCGCATCGCTCTGGCCTCGGCACCCTACAGCCTGAACGCTGACCGGCTCGACGGCCAGAGCAGCGCTGCCTTTGCAGCTTCGACGCACACGCACACGCTCGACGCACTCAGCGACGTGGGGGTGCCCACGCCGCTGGACGGTCAGGTGCTCACCTACAGCACCGGCGACGGCGAGTGGGTGGCGCTAACCCCGGCCGTCGGCGACGATGGCGACTGGACGATCAACGGCGATAACGTCTACCACCTGCTCGGCAGGGTGGGCATTGGCATCGCCGTGTTCAAAGGCGTCGAGGAGAAGCCCAAGCCTGATGGCACCATGCCGCCGCGGAACGCGGCCAACGCAAAGGTGCAGGTCTACTCCAGCAATGCCGAAGGCGATGCCTCGCTGTATGCCGCTTACGTCGACGGGGACAATCTGAGCAACCAGCGCGCGGCCATCTTCGGCTACCGCACGAGCGGGCTCGCCAACCCCGGCACCGATTACGGCGTCTGGGGCACGAACAACGCCGTGACCGGCGCCAACTGGTACGGGGATCCCTACAGCTTCGGCACGGCGGGCTATACCTTCTACGACGGTCCGCTCACGGGTGGCGTGTTGGGCTCCGAATGGAACGGCAGCACCTGGGGCGCCCTGGCGTTCCGCGATGCAGGCAACACGAATTGGGGCCTCTACACCCCGTACAACGCCTACGTAGGCGGATTCAGGATGCCGCCCGGCGGCGCGGCCGGCAGGGTGCTCACTTCGGACGCCTCTGGTGTGGGCACCTGGCAGGATCCCGCTCCCGACGGCCAGTGGACCACATCCGGCGACAACATCTACCGCAGCCTCGGCAAGGTGGGCATCGGCCAGCTGCCGATGAAGCAGGTCGTCGAGCAGGATCCGGCGCGCCAGGTTCGCGACGCCTCCGATGCGCGGCTGCAGGTGTACGCGTCCACGCCCGACTTGCAGGGTGGCCTCTGGGCGCGGCTCTACGACCAGGACAACCTCAGCAACGCGCGTGCGGCGGTCTTTGCCACGCGCACCTCGACCCTGCTCAACCCAGGCACCAATGTCAGCGTGGCCGGCACGAACAACGCCATCACCGGCTTGAACTCCTATGGCGACCCCTTCAGCTTCGGCGTGGCGGGCTACACCTACTTCGACAGCCCGAACACGGGCGGCGTGCTGGGCTGCAACGAGGGCACCTCGATGTGGGGCGCCCTGGCCTTCCGCGATGCGTCGGCGGTGAACTGGGGCCTCTACACGCCCTTCAACGCCTACGTGGGCGGCGCCCTCCAACTGCCTGGCGGCACGGCCACGGCTGGCAGCGGCACGGCGAACTACATCCCGCGCTGGACCGCGGCGACGACGCTGGGCAACTCGGCGCTCTACCAGTCGGGCAGCTACATCGGCATCGGCACGACGGCGCCGGACCGCCCGCTCGAGGTGAACGCCACGGGCCACGTCATCATCGGCCAGGTCACGTCCACTTCCAGCAGTGACTACATCGCTGTCGAAGGTTTCTCGCGGCCAACGGACTACTACGGTATCGGCGGTCGCTTCGAGGGTGGCTACTTCGGCGTCCAGGGTTACATCTATCCGACGGGCTCCGGCACCTACACGGGAGTGTACGGCGCTGCCAATGGCGGCAGTGGCTTCAATCGCGGGCTCTATGGCAGTGCCACCGGCAGCGGCACCAACTACGGCCTCTATAGCCAGGCCAGCGGCGGCGCGACGAACTACGCCGGCTACTTCAGCGGCAACGTCCACGTGGCGGGCACACTGAGCAAGACGGCGGGTTCCTTCAAGATCGACCATCCGCTCGATCCCCAGAACAAGACGCTCAGCCACAGCTTCGTCGAGAGCCCGGACATGATGAACGTCTACAACGGCAACATCGTGCTCGGCGCGGATGGCAGTGCCTGGGTCACGATGCCGGACTGGTTCGAGGCCCTGAACCGCGACTTCCGCTACCAGCTCACCTGCATCGGCGGTTTCGCGCCGGTCTACGTGGCGACGGAGATGGCGGCGGGCCGCTTCCAGATCGGCGGCGGCACGGCGGGGCTCAAGGTCTCCTGGCAGGTGACCGGCATCCGCCAGGACGCCTACGCCAACGCGCACCGCATCCCGGTCGAGGAGCTCAAGAGCGCGAAGGACCAGGGCCGCTATCTGAACCCCGAGGCCTTCGGCCAGCCCGAAACGATGGGCGTCGACTACGAGAACAACCATCCTGAGCTGCAGAAGGGAGAGCAGTGATGCGCACTCCACTCCTGCTGCTCGGCCTGGCCGCCGCGCTCCTCGCGGCCGCCTCGCCGGGGCTGGCGGCGATCGAGATGCCGCGCAGCGTCGTCGCGGGCGGCGGCGGCGGCGCCGGCGGCGGGGCCTACCAGATGGTCGGCACCGTCGGCCAGGCGGCGATCGGCCGCCTGAGCGGGCCGAGCTGGCTGCACGAGGCCGGCTTCTGGGCCGGGCCGCCCTCGCCCACGGCCGTGGACGCGATCCCGGCCGCCCCCTGGCTCGGCCAGAACTACCCCAACCCCTTCAACCCGAAGACCACCATCGCCTACGGCTTGCCCAAGGCGGCCCATGTGGAGCTGGTGCTCTTCGACCCGACGGGGCGGCGCGTGGCCGTGCTCGTCGATCAGGACCAGCCGGCGGGCCGGCAGGAGTTCACGCTCAAGGCCGACGATCTGGCCAGCGGCGTCTACTTCTACCGCCTGGTCGCCGGCGACTTCCGGGAGACGCGCAAGCTCGTTCTCCTTAAATGAGGTGCGATGCCCCCTTCGCCTCGCGCGCGTTGTTTCGCGCCGCGCGAGCGGAGGGGGCGAGCGCCCTAGCGCGCGCGACCCGGAGTCGATCCGGCGCCCCACCTAACCGCTGTACTCCTCCCTCGGCACGGGCGGCGCATCTCCAGGCAGTCGCCGGCCGCCGGGCTGTGCTATCCTCATCGCGATGCTGCACTCGTCCGGGAGGAGCCCCATGCCTCGCCTCGCCCTCGCCTGCCTGCTGCTCGCCGCCCTCGCCAGCACCGCCACCGCCGAGCGCGGCGACGTCATCGCCGACTTCGAGTCGGGCACGGTCACGCTGGGGAGCTACCCCGGCCAGGACGCCGACCCCGGCGATTGGGAGCTCATCACGAGCGGCACCCACGACGGCAGCGCCTACTCGCTGCGCCTCTTCGGCAACACCTGGAAGACCCAGGCGATCGCGCCGCGCGCGGTCGCGGCCGGCACGGTCTGGCAGGTGGCCGTCCACGTCGAAAGCGAGGCCGAGATGCAGGCCTTCGGCGTCGGGGATGGCGCGAACGAGCTGCTCTACACGCTGGCGGGCGAGCAGCTGCCCACGGGGTCTCAGTGGTGGACGGTCTACCAGGGCGCCTTTCCCAGGGACGAGTGGCGCGTGTACCTCCTGCCCATCGGCGAGGACTGGCCGGCCACGCACGGCTACCTGCCCACGCTCGATCGGCTCATCTACGTGAACGATCGCGACGAGGGGAGTGGCGGCGCCACCCGCTTCGACGCCGTGATCGACGTCACCGCCGACCTGCCCGTCCCCCCCAGCGTCCAGGTTGCCTGTACAATCGAGCGCCTCACGCGCCTGGACCGCGAGCGCTGGCGGGCCCC
>VGXI01000262.1 GCA_016873475.1 bacterium
GCCGGTGCGCGACGGGCTGGGCCTGAGCATACGCCTGCGCTAGCGGGCGGAAAGGGGTGGGGATGCGCAAGGCGCTGTTCGCACTGCTGCTGATCGCGCTGGCGGCGCCGGCCGCGGCGCGCGGGGCAGTGACCGACCGCCGCCCGGAGGCCGCGCGGACGCCGCTCGTCGACGAGATCCTGCTCGTCGACGGCACCGTCCTCAGCGGCCACATCGTGGCCGAGACGGACAGCAGCATCACCATCGAGACGGCCAGCCTCGGGCGCGTCGAGGTGCAGCGGGCGCAGATCCAGCGGCTCGCGAAGGCGGGCATCCGCTACGGCGTCGCCGACGACCCCGACTGCAACTCCGTCCTGCTCACGCCGACCCCGGCCACGGTCGGCAAGGGCGATGCCTACTTTCGCAACTTCGAGCTGCTCATCCTGAACGGCGGCTACGGCATCACCGAGAACCTGGACCTCAGTATCGCCACGCTCTTCCCGATCGGCGGTGACTGGAACTTCATCGCCGTCGGGCTCAAGGCCGAGCTGGTCGACCGCGAGACGCACGACCTGGGCCTCGCGATAACCGGCAGCCACCTCATCGCGCCCGATGCGCAGCGCTTCTCCAGCCTCGCCGTGGTGGTCGGGATCGGGGATCGGCGGCGCTCGCTGAGCGTTGCCGCGGATCGCGGCTTCAACGAGGACGGCGAAGCGGCCACGCGCGTCATGGTCGGCGGCGATCTGCAGATCAACCGGCGAACGAAGCTCTTCGCGGAGTGGGCCAGCAGCGAGCTGGCCTTCTCATTCGGCGGTGACGATGACGACGATGACGAGTTCGACGGCTTCATGACGCTCGGCGTGCGCTTCTTCGGCGAGCGCATGGCCTTCACGCTGGGCGGCTTCCGGCCCGTGTCCGCCGACACCGGCAGCCTGCTCTTCCTCCCCCTGGCGATGTTCAGCGTCCATTAGGGCGCGCGCGTTCCTTTCCCCGCAATCCGCCAGGCAGGATTGCGGGGAAATGAACGCGTGCGCCGGCGCTACTTGAGCAGAACTAGTCTGCGCGTGGCGCTGGCGCTGGGCGTTTCCAGGCGCGCCAGGTAGACGCCGCTGGCGAGGCCCTGCGGCTGCCAGGCGAGGCGCGTCTGGCCGGCGGGCAACTCGCGGTCGATCAGCGTTGCCACCGCGCGGCCGTCGGCGCCGAAGACGCGCAGGCGCGCCTGCCCCGCGGCCGGAAGACGCAGGATCAGGGTCGTCGCCGGGTTGAAAGGGTTCGGGTAGGCAGCGAGGCTCGCGTTCACCGCAGGCGCCTCGCCCGCGGCGGTGACCACGTCCTGGAAGCGGTAGAGCCCGCGGCTCGCGGTGAGCACGTAGAGGCCGTCGTCCCAGGGGGAGTAGGCGAGATCGATGGCCGTGCCGGGCAGGGCGCCGGTCTCGTCCTGCCAGCTCGCGCCGAAGTCCCGCGAGATCAGCACACGTCCGTTCGCGGTGACGACGGCGAAGCGATCGGGCGCGGGCCAGGGACCGCCCGGCACCGGTAAGCCAGCCGCGCGCCGGCAGGCGCTGACGAGTACGCGCGTCCAGAGGCCGGGCGCGTCGCTGTAGTAGAGACCGGGGTCGAGGCAGGCGAGCAGGCTCGTCGGGGGCGGCGTGTCGCCCCCGGGCCTGACGTAGGCCACGCTGTGGACGAGCTGGCCCGCAGGCAGGTTGCCGGTCAAGCTGGACCAGCTCGTCCCGCCGGTCTGGCTCCACTTCACGCCGACGTTGCCGGCGAGGTAGAGCTCGCCCGCCGGGCCGCGCTCGAGATCGGTCATCGCGTAGAAGCCGTGGCCGGCCAGCGGCGTCCAGCTGACGCCGGCGTTCGTGGAGCGCAGGAGTTCGCCGGGCGCGATGTCCGACCAGGTGCAAGCGAAGTGCGGCCCGCCGTCCAGGTGCAGCGCATCGGTGACGCTGCCGCCCGTGGACTCGTAGACCCAGGTCTCCGTCGCGCCGAGGTCGTTGCTGTACTCGAGGTAGCCCTTGAAGAAGGCGTTCTCGCGGCCGGTGATCACGCGCAGGGGCAAGGCGTCGGCGTAGTCGATCGCGTAGACCTGGCGGCCGATCCAGCCTTCCCAGTCGCGCTCGGTCCACGCGCCCGTCGGCTGGTCGAAGTAGTGGAAGCCCTCGTAGGTGCCGACGAAGACGCGGCTGCGCAGGGGATCGACGACCACTCGCGTGGCCTGGATGCCGTCCATGCCGACGTACTCCCAGTCCAGCGCCACGGCGGGGAGGCTCAGGGAGAGCAGCAGAAGCGTCAGGAAAGCGCGCGGCATGGGACACCTCCTGGGGGAAGAGTCCCTCCATTATAGCATGGGGACGGTTCAGCCGCGGCGCAGGATGCGCCCGGCGAGCGTCGAGAGCAGGTAGACGGCGCCGGCGAGCAGGATGATCGTCGCGCCGGCCGGCAGGTCGGGTCCGTAGCTCAGCGCGAGGCCGCCCGCGCAGATCAGCGCGCCGAGCAGCACGGCGATCCACATCATCCGGCTCAGCGAGCCCGCGAACTGGCCTGCCACCGCCGCCGGCAGCGTGAGCAGCGCGATGACGAGGATGAGCCCCACGACCTGAATGAGCAGCACCACCGTGACGGCGATCAGGCAGAGCAGGAGCAGGTAGAAGAAGGTCACGCGCACGCCGCGCAGGCGGGCGAACTCCTCGTCGAAGGCGACGGCGAGGAGCTGCTTGTAGAAGGCCGCCACGACGGCGACGAGCAGCAGGTCCAGGCCCACCATCAGGCGCAGGTGTCCCGCGGTCACCATCAGGATGTTGCCGAAGAGCGCGCTCATCAGGTCCACGTTGTAGCCCGGCGTGCGCGCGATGAAGAGAATGCCCACGGCCATCCCCACCGACCAGAGGGCGCCGATCAGGGTGTCCTCGCGCTCGCTGGCCTTCAGGCGCACGGCGCCGATCAAGAGGGCCGCGGCGAGCGCCGCGATCAGCGCGCCGACCAGGGGCGAGCCGCCGAGGTAGGCCGCCACGCCCATGCCGCCCAGCACCGCGTGCGCGATGCCACCGGCGAGGAAGGTGATCCGCTTGACGACCACGAAGGGCCCCATCACGCCGCAGCCGACGCTGGCGAGCAGGCCCGCCGCCAGCGCGTGCTGGAGGAAACCCTGGCTGGCGAGGGCGGCGAAGAAGTCCGGCATCAGCGCGGCCGCCCGGGCTGCGCGCCCGGCGCGTCGGGCGCCAGGTGCGTTTGGTGGTGGATGATCTGCGCGGCGCCGCCGTACATCTCGGCGATGATCGACCCGCTCAGCGCGCTCGTCTCGTGGCAGACGAGGCGCCGGTTCAGGCAGGCCACGCGGCGCACGTAGCCCGAGATGAAGCCGACGTCGTGCGAGACGAGGACGATCGTCAGCTCGCGGTTCAGCTCGCGCAGCAGTTCGAAGAGGCTGGACTCGACCTGGGCATCCACGTTGGCGGTCGGCTCGTCCAGCAGCAGGATGCGCGGCGCGCAGGCCAGGGCCCGCGCGATCAGGACGCGCTGGAGCTGGCCGCCCGAGAGCGTGGCCAGCGGCCGCTCGGCCAGCTCGGCCATCGCCACGGACTCCAGCGCGCGACGCGCCACGGCGTGGTCCTCGCGGCGCCAGCCGAAGAGGCGCCGCGTCTGGCCAAGGCGGCCCTGGAGCACGGCGCGCTCGACCGAGATCGGGAAGTCGCTGGCGAAGGTGCGGAACTGGGGCACGTAGCCGAGCAGCGCGCGGGCCTCCCGCGGGCGCCGGCCGAAGACGCTGACACTGCCCCGCTCGGGCTCGAGCAGGCCGAGCACCAGCCTGAGCAGGGTG
>VGXI01000263.1 GCA_016873475.1 bacterium
TTTTGCTCGGTCTCCGCGACGGCCGCGAGGTCGACGACATCGCGCGGCCAGGCGCCGGCCTCGGCCAGCACATCCGCATAGGCATCCGCCGGCGACTGCAGGGTGATGGGGACGTGGTCCGGGTAGCTTGCCGCGAAGTCGAAGTCGGCGGTCGCGCGGTACTCCTCGCCCTTGCCCAGGCCGCCGTAGACCGCGAGGTAGACGGCGTCCGTCCAGGGATTGTCGACGATGCCAAGGTAGTCGCCCGGATCGTCGATGAAGTTGTCGGCCAGGTAGTAGGCCAGGCCCTCGCCGGCCGTGTCGTCGAAGACGAAAGGTCGCGCGTTGCCCTCCGGTCCCTGCTTGTAGTAGTTGCCGACGATCCTGAACTGCCCTGAGGGCGGGTTGTGGTGGATGAAGCCGCGATTGAAGTTGTAGACGACGTTGTTCTTCACCTCGGCCGGCCCCCGGCCGCAGGCCGGATTGCGGTTGCCGTTGTGGGCGAAGAGATTGTGGTGGAGACTCACGCGCGGCCGGTTGGAGAGCAGCCCGTAGTTGTGCACGCCCTCGGGGTGCCCCTCCGTCGCCGACATGCAGAGCGTCGACCACTGCACCGTGGCGTCCCAGACGGTGAAGATGCCCATCACCTCGTCCACGCCGAAGGCGGCCGAGACGTGGTCGAAGATCACGAGGCCGCTCTCGGAGAGCTGCACGCCGTCGTAGGAGCCGCCGCCCTCCCCCGCGAAGGCGGGGCGAATGCGCAGGTGGCGAACGATGACGTTGCTGATCCCTCCGCTCCCGTAGAGCCGGCCGCGGATCGTGATGCCGCCCCCGGGCGCCGTCTGGCCGGCGATGGTCACGTTGCCGTGCCGGATGCGAATCGGATCGGCCTCGATCACGCCGGACACGGCGAAGACCACGATGCGCGGCTCGTCCAGGTCGAGCGCTTCCTGCAGACTGCCTGGGCCCGAGGCCGCGAGCGTGGTGACCTTGATGACGCGACCGCCGCGGCCGCCCGTGGCCTGGGCGCCGAAACCCTCCGCGCCGGGGAAGGCCAGCACGGGCTGGGGCGTGTCGTCGTCATCGTCGTCGGGCGGGCCGACCGGATTGCTTGCCTGCTCGGCGCAGCCGGCGAGCAGGCCGAGCAGCAGGAGCAGCGCAACTGACGTGCGGAGCCAGACGGCGAGAGCGGTGGCCGAACGCTCGGCACCGGGAAGGCATGGCGGCATGGGGACTCCTCGCGCTTGCTGATGGTGGCGCCTTGCGGCGCGCTGAACCCAGGATTGCATTGCCCGTGCCGGGTCGTCAAAGGCATTGTCGAAGCGCCGGCCTTGTCGCAGTATCGGCGCATGGAGAACGGCACCCAGGCCGCACTTCGCGGGCTCTACCGGCAGCGCTTCGGCGCCCCGGCCGAGCGCGTGGCCGCCCTGCACGGGGACGGCTCCGGGCGGCGGCTCTGGCGTCTCCATGGCGCGGCGGGTACGGCGATCGGCGTCGCCGGGCCCGATCCGCTCGAGAACCGCGCCTTCCTCTCCTTCTCGCGGACCTTTCGCGAGGCCGGGCTGCCGGTGCCGGCGATCTACGGTGAGGATCGGGCCGCCGGCGTCTACCTGGAAGAGGACCTCGGCGACACGACGCTCTTCGACCTCCTGAGCGCCGAGCGCCGGGACGGCGAGCCGAGCGCAGCGGCGGTGGCGGTCTACCGCGAGGCGCTGCGCCTCTTGCCGCAGTTCCAGATCACCGCCGGGCGGGCCATCGACTACGGCGTGTGCTATCCCCGCGCCAGCTTCGACGCCCAGTCGATGCGCTGGGACCTCAACTACTTCAAGTACTACTTCCTGCGCCTTGCCGGCATCCCCTTCAGCGAGCAGGCGCTCGAGGACGACTTCGCGCGCTTCACGGAGCTCTTGCTCGCCGCGCCGCGCGAGCACTTTCTCTACCGCGACTTCCAGTCGCGCAACATCATGGTGCGCGAGGGCCGGCCCTGGTTCATCGACTACCAGGGCGGCCGGCGCGGGGCGCTCCAGTACGACGTCGCCTCCATCCTCTACGACGCCAAGGCCGACCTGCCCTTCGCGCTGCGCGACGCGCTGCTCGCAGACTACCTCGACGCGGCCGCGCAGGTGGCGCCCCTCGACCGCGCGGCCTTTCTCGCGCATTACCCGCTCTTCGCCACCGTGCGCATCTTCCAGGCCCTGGGTGCCTATGGCCTGCGCGGCTACTACGAGCGCAAGACGCGCTTCCTGGCGAGCATCCCCTACGCGATCCGCAACCTGGAGCGGCTCTCGCTCGAGTCGCCGCTGCCCGCCGAGCTGCCGGCCCTCGCCGAGGTCGTGCGGCGGCTCGTCGGCTCCTCGGCGCTGCGCCAGATCGGCAGCGCCTCGCTCGCGCTCACCGTGCGCGTGGGGAGCTTCGCCTATCGCAACGGCCTGCCGGGGGACGTCTCGGGCCACGGCGGCGGCTGGGTCTTCGACTGCCGCTGCCTGCCCAATCCCGGCCGCGAGGCCCGCTTCGCAGCGCTCACCGGGCAGGACGCACCGGTGACCGCCTTCCTCGACGCCGAGCCCGCCGCGCAGGTCTTTCTCGGGCGCGTGTGCGCGCTCGTCGACGCGGCGGTGGACAACTACCGCGGCCGCAACTTCACGGACCTCAGCGTGGCCTTCGGCTGCACGGGCGGCCAGCACCGCTCGGTCTACTGCGCGGAGCGCCTGGCCGCGCACCTGGCGGCGCGCGGCGTGGCGGTGGCCCTGCGGCACCGCGAGCTCGGAGAGACAGCGTGAAGGCGATGGTCTTCGCGGCCGGCCGCGGCACCCGCCTGGCGCCGCTCACCGACGCGCTGCCCAAGGCGCTGATCGAGGTCGGCGGGCGCACTCTGCTCGAGATCGTCCTCGCGCGGCTCCTGCGCGCTGGCGTGAACGCCGCGGTGGTCAACGTGCACCACCTGCCGGAGCGGATCGCGGCTTGGCTGGCGGCTGCGCGGCTCACCCTGCCCGTAGCGCTCTCGCGCGAGAACGAGCTGCTCGACACGGGCGGCGGGCTGAGGCACGCCGCGCCCCTGCTCGCGGGGCCCGAGCCCTTCTTCGTGCACAACGTCGATGTGCTCAGTGCGATCGACCTCGGCGCGCTGATGGGCCAGCAGCGCGCGAGCGACGCTCTGGCCACGCTCGCCGTGCAGCCGCGCACGCGGGGCCGCGGCCTGCTCTTCGACGGTGAGGGCCGCCTGGTCGGCTGGGAGGAAGCGCCGGGCGGCCGGCGCATGTGGGCCGCGCGGCCCGTGCCCGGCGCCGAGCGCCTGGCCTTCTGCGGCATCCACGCGGCCAGTCCCGCGCTGCTCGCGCGCCTCGTCGAGACGGGCGCCTTCCCGATCGTGAGCGCCTACCTGCGCCTCGCGGGCGAGGGCGCCGACATCCGCGCCTTTCGCGCCGACGGCGTCTTCTGGGCGGATATCGGCACCCCGGAGAAGCTCGCGGCCGCGCGCAAGCTGGCCGCGGAGGACCGGCTGCCGGATTAGGTGGCCTCCCAACCATTCGGCCGCGATGCGGAGGCGCGAGCGGGAAGCAGCGTCTGGGTGCTTGTCGACGGACCTTGGCAGTGATAGCCTGTCCAGTAACAGGCGCTTTCCGCCAATTTAGGTGGGGATAAGCCAATCCCCTCCCGGCCTTGGACGCTCAGCCTGGCTGCGCCAGCTGCCAGGTGCCTCGCCCGCAAGAGCGTTACTCGAAGCTGAGGTGACGATGCCGCGCCAGAAGAAAACCCCGCCGCCCAAGCCCGAAGCACAAACCTACCGGCACCCGGAAGCGGATCTTGCAACCCGGGGG
>VGXI01000264.1 GCA_016873475.1 bacterium
CCAGGAGCGCCCGCGTGCTCAGGCGAGCCTCCTTGACCCTTGTCTCGAGCGTGCGGCTGTTCAGCTGCTGCGCCTCTTCGATCCACTGACGCTCGGTCTGCGCCGTGGCCACCTTCACCACTTCGCGAGCCTTCGTCCAGGGCAGCTCGCCGCGAGTCAGCGAGTCCTGTAGCTGCGGCAAGTGCTCCAAACTCTCGGCCAGATGGATGAACTGGAAGGTCTTGTTGCGGGAGAAGCCCAGCACCTGCTCGGCGTAGGCATGAATGCTGGAGTAGCCGCAGTCGCGATAGAGGCGCCGGCGCATCAGCTCGGCGAACCAGAGGACGGCGCTCTGCTCGGCGCGGCGCAGCTCGGCGACGGCCGCGCGCAGGTGGGCATCCACCGCGGCAGCGGGGAGATTCGACACGAACTCGGACATGGAAGGTCCTCGCGGGATCGAGGACGCGGGAGGCGGGATGGCTACATTATACTATGAACAGGCGCAGCGGTCAAGTGAAATGCTACAAGAAAAGCCTTCGCTGTCGCACCGTTGCAAGAAGCCGTGGCCGCAAGCCGGCGTGCCGCAGCGCCGCTCGGATGCCGCCGCCGCAAGGAGCGCGGCTAGCGCTCCTTGACGATCTCCGGCTTGTTCAGCTCGGCGATGATCAGCGTCGTCAGACTGCCCGCCAAGAGGGCGGCGAGCAGGACGACGATCCAGATCCACGGGTGATCGCGCAGCCAGGTACGCATGGCTAAGGCCCCCTGAAGCGCAGCGCCAGCCGGCGCTGATTGCCCGATTCCAGCTCGGTGACGAGCAGCGCGAAGTCGAAGGCTTCGCGATACTCCGCGCGCGGCAGCGTGGCGAAGAGCGGCAGCTCAGCGTCCTCCAGCGGGCCGAGCGTCAGCTCCGCCTGCGGGATGATGAAGCTGAGCGAGGCCGGCGCGCCCGGCGCCGGCTCGATGCGGTAGCGGTGCGGCGCGTCGGTCTTGTTCTGGATGTGCAGCGTGTAGAGATTGCGCAGGCTCTCGCCCTCGATCGCGAAGGGCAGGCCGCTCGTGCGCAGCAGGTTGGCCTGGAAGGGCTCGCGACCCGCGGCCTTGAAGCCGAAGGCGGCCAGGCCGGCGAGGCCGAGCACGGCGTAGACGTAGACGCGCGGCCTGAGGAGACGGCGGCGCTGGCCAGCGAAGCCGCGCTGGGAGTCGTAGCGGACGAGCCCGCGCGGGCGATCGGTGCGGGTCATCACGTCGTCGCAGGCGTCGATGCAGTTCGCGCAGCCGATGCACTCCATCTGCAGGCCGTTCCTGATGTCGATGCCCGTCGGGCAGACCTCCACGCAGCGGAAGCAGTCGATGCAGTCGCCGCCCTCGCCCACGCCCTTGTGCCGCGGCTCGCCGCGCCCGGCGTCGTAGCCGATCACCACCGTGTCGTCGTCGACGAGCGTGGACTGCAGGCGGCCGTAGGGGCAGACGATCAGGCAGGTCTGCTCGCGGAACCAGGCGTAGTTGAAGTAGAGCACGGCCGTCCAGAACATCGACCAGCCGAAGGCCGAGCGGTGCGCGGCCGGGCTCTCTTGCACCACCTTGAGCAGCTCGCGCACGGGGATGAAGTAGGACAGGAACACGTGCGCGATCAGGTACGAGAGCACGAGGAAGAGCGCGTGCTTGAGGCCCTTGCGCCAGACCTTGTCACCGGTCCAGGGGCCGAGGTTGCGGCGGATGCGCTGGGCGCGCGGGCCCTCGATCCAGCGCTCCAGGCGCCGCATGATGCCCTCCATGAAGACCGTCTGCGGGCAGGCGTAGCCGCACCAGATGCGGCCCCAGAGCGAGGTCAGCACGAAGAGCCCGAAGCCCATGCCCGTGATCAGGAAGAAGGCCAGGTAGAAGTCCTGGTTGGTGAAGGTCTGGCCGAAGAGGTGCGCCGCGCGGCCGGGCAGATCGAGGTGGATGAGCGGCTTGCCGCCCAGCTCGATCCAGGGCATCAGCACGTAGACCGCGATCAGCAAGGCCCAGATCAGGTTCTTACGCAGCTGCCAGGGGCCGCGCACGTCGGCGGGGTGCAGGAAGTTGCGCGAACCGTCGGCATTGATCGTGTAGACGGTGTCCAGGTCGGGTCGCCGGCGATCGCGGCGGCCCGGCTTCGCTTCGCTCATCGCGTCCTCCCGCGCCCTAGGGCGTGAAGGGCTGACCCTCCGGTGCCTTGCCGGGCACCTTCGTCCCGCGCAGCGTGAGCACGTAGGCCACCACGGACTCCACGCGCTTGGGGCCGAGCTGCCGACCCCAGGCCGCCATGCCCTTCGCCAGCACGCCGTCGGTGACGACCTTGTGGATGTCCAGCGGCCGGCCGCCGTGGATCCAGTACTCGTCGGTGAGGTTCGGGCCCACGAGTCCCTCGCCGCGCGCCGAGTGGCAGGCCGCGCAGTAGGTGGTGTAGATCTCCTTGCCCTCGGCGACACGCTCGGGGAGCGTGGCCATCAGCGCGAGGGCCGCGTCGTCGATGGCGCCGCCTGCGGCGAGCTGCAGCTCGGTGGCGCGCTGCATCTCGGCCTCGTAGCGCGCCTGCGGCAGCTTGGCGACGCCGAAGGTGTGGAAGACCAGCCAGTAGCCGAAGGAGAAGACGATCGTCGCCCAGAGGGTCCAGAGCCACCAGTTGGGCAGGCGGTTGTCGTACTCCTGGATGCCGTCGAAGTCGTGGTCGAAGACCTGATCGGGCTTGTAGTCCTTGCGCGTCTCCATCTAGTTCACCTTCCCTTCGGCTTCGGCGGCGGGAGAACCCGCGCTGAGGGTCTCGGCGCCGTCCAGCGGCAGGCCCGCCAGGCGGTCCACGGCCGCGCGGTTGCGCAGGCCGACGACGACGTAGAAGAGCACGGCCGCGAAGGCGACCAGGAAGAGCAGGAGGCCGACGAGCGGCCAGATCAAGAAGGGGCTGCCGGCGAAGTAGTCCTGGTACATGCTAGTTGCCTCCCGCGCTGAGCGGCTGCGGCCCGCGGCCCAGGCGCTGCAGGTAGGCGATCAGCGCCGTGAGCTCCGCGTCCGGCGCGAGCGTGACGCCCTGCGCCTGCAGATCCGCCACGATCAACGCGGCCTGGCTCTGCGCGGCGGTCGCGGCGCCCGCGATCTGCGCCCCGTCGTAGGGCACGCCCAGCTTGCTCAGGGTCTTCAGCTTGTGGCCGGTCCCCGCGAAGTTCACGCGGCCGGTCTTCAGCCATGCGTAGCTCGGCATGTTCGAGCCCGGGCTCGTCGAGCGCGGGTCGATCATGTGCAGGTAGTGCCAGAGGTTCGCGTACTTGCCGCCCACGCGGTGCAGGTCCGGACCCGTGCGCTTGGAGCCCCACTGGAAGGGGTGATCGTAGATGAACTCCTCCATCCGCGAGTAGTCGCCGTAGCGCAACGTCTCGTGGCGGAAGGGGCGGATCATCTGGCTGTGGCAGGTATAGCAGCCCTCGCGCACGTAGAGGTCGCGGCCCTCCACCTCGAGCGGGCTGTAGGGCTGCTGGATCTGCGGGTTGGCGGCCAGGGCGGCCGGCGTTGTGGGCACGCGCTTGGAGACGACCACCGTGGGCACGATCTCGACGATGCCGCCGATCAGGATCGCCACCAGCACCAGCACCGTGAAGGCGAGGGAGTTGCCCTCGGTAAGACGGTGCCAGCTCGCGTCCGAGCCGCGGTTCGCGCCGAGGGAGAGGATCGCCGCGATGATCACCACCGCGATCCCTGCCAGCACCACCGCGCT
>VGXI01000265.1 GCA_016873475.1 bacterium
CCAGCTTGCCTGGCACCACGTCCACAACGAGGCCTTCCGGCGGCTGGAGGGCATTCCCGCCACGGTCCGGGTGGACAACGAGCGGACGGCGGTGAGCCGGGGGGCGGGGGCCTGGGGTGTGATCAATCCGCGCTACCGGTGCTTTGCCAAGACGCTGCGCTTCCACATCGACGCCTGTCCGCCGCGCAGTCCCGGCCACAAGGGCAAGATCGAGCGAGGGAATCGGGATGATCGCCGCTGGCGGGAGATCCGACAGCGCCACTGGGACGGCCTCGCCGAGCTCCAGGCCTGGACGGATGCGCAGGGGCTCCGGGAGGATGCCCGCCGGCGCTGCCCGGCGACGGGGACCTCGGTGCTCGAGGCTTGGGAAGCCGAGAAGCGCTTCCTGGCGCCCTTGCCGCCCCTGCCCGAGCCCTTCGATGTCGCCGTCACTCGGCCGGTCAGCCTCGACGGTCTGGTCGCCTTCGAGGGCCGGCAGTACACGGTGCCCTTCGCCTGGGTCGGCCTGCGGGTCGAGGTGCGCGGCTGCGCCCAGGTGGTGCAGGTCCTTGCCGAGGGGCAGGTCGTGGCCGAGCATCCCCGCCACGGCCGCGCGCTTCTCGTGCTCGATCCCGCCTGCTACGAGGGACCGTCGACGGCGCGCGTCGTGGCGCCGCCGCCCCTGGGGCGGATGGGGCGTCGCCTCCAGGAGATCGCCGCGATGCCGCCGTCCCAGCGGCCGCTGGATCTCTATGCCGCGCTCGCGGAGGTGGCCCGATGAGCACCAAGGCCGCGGCGGCGGCGCCCAAGGTCGATCTGGATGTCACCCGGCAGCGCCTCCTGCGGGTCGGCCTGCACCATGCGGCCGAGCTGCTGGACGGACAGATCAGCGAGGCCGTCAGGGACGACTGCTCGCCGCACCGCTTCCTCGACACACTGCTCGAGGCCGAGCTGCGCCTGCGCGAGGAGCGCCGCGTCAAGACCTGCCTCCAGCTCAGCGGGCTGCCCACGGGCCTGACCCTCGCCAGCTTCGACTTCAGCTTCCAGCCCAGCGTCGAGCGCAGCCGCATCGAGACGCTGGGCACCTGCCAGTGGATCCGCGACAACCGGACGCTGCTCATCCAGGGCCCGCCCGGCGTGGGCAAGACGCATCTCGCCGTCGCTCTCGGCATCAAGGCCATCGAGCACGGCTTCGGGGTGGTCTTCTACCGGCTCGAGGAGCTACTGGCGGCCCTGCGGCGCGACGCCGAGCTGCCGCCCCGCCGGTTGCGGGGCAAGAAGTACCTGTCGGCTTCGCTGCTGATCATCGACGAGGTGGGCTTCGAGCCGATGAGCCGGCAGGAAGCCAGCCTCTTCTTTCGCCTGGTCAGCTACCGCTACCAGCGAGGCAGCATCCTGATCACGACCAACAAGGGGATCAAAGACTGGCCGGAAATCCTGGCCGGGGACGAGGTCCTCACGACGGCGATCCTCGATCGCCTGCTGCACAACAGCCACGTGCTGGACATCAAGGGCCGGAGCTACCGGCTGCGGGACCTGGAGCGGCTCGTTGCTCAGCAGGCCTGAGCGGAAGGCTGGCTGTCGCCAGAAAGGAGGAAGCGCACCCTAGTCCCTTGGCGTTCTGTCAGATCACGGGAGACAGGGTGCGTAAAGGTGGATGTCGCCTTAGTGCGTAAGACTGGCCGTCGCTTGACAGATCCGCCCCTGGCTGCGGCCGAGAACCCCTACCGCCGCACACTCGCGTAGGCGACAAGCGCGCACCGCGGAGTGCCGATCCCACCGGGCCGCTCAGGATCAGGCGACCGAAGCAGACCCCGCTGGGAATGCGCCCGCCGACGGCTGGGTGGCAGGACGGCCTCTCAGTCCGCCGCCGATGTTGCAGCGCAGTTCCACTGCGCGTCAACGATCGCGCGCCTGCCCCGCCCCGCGAGCCATGGCGCAGAGGCTCGGCGGCCTTGGCTGCAGCGCCCGGCGTTGCCGCGGCAGCAGCGGAGCCGGGCATCAGGCTGCAGCTTGGGTGCAGAAGCTGCAATTCGGCATAATGAATCGCTAAACGAGGCATGGCATGCGAAGCCTGCGGTGGATCGGCATTCGAGCCCTGCTGCGACGCGCTGATGAGGTGCATCGCAAGCACCCGGGTCGAAGCGTCCACCGCTCATGAGAAAGCGTAGGCCGACAGGTCGCACCCCTACTCCTGGCTGTACTGCTCGGGTCCTGCATCGCGCAGGCATCCGCCTGGCCGGCCGCGAGTCAGATGAGCCTGTCGCGTCCGCCGCCTCGCCGATCAGGCGGACACCCCGGGTCGTGGTGCGCAGAGGGGGCCTCCCTGCGAGCGATACCCTCTTGACACCCCACTCCCTTGCCTGTAGCATTTCGCTGTTTCTGGCCTGAAATACTGGCCATCTACATCTACTTCGAAAGACCACGGGGGGGGGAAAGCATGGATCTCCGCCGATGCCTGAGATCGCTGGTGGTGCTCTTGGTTGTTCCGGCCTTCATGTCGCTCGTCCTGGTGCCTGATTACGCATTGGCTCAGGCCGCTGAGGGCTCCGCAACGGATGCCTGCTTCCAGGGCAAGTCCGATGCGCAGAGGAATACTTCCGGTATCTGGTTCTTCGCCGGTTGCGCTGGCATCCTGGGCTTGCTCATTGCTTACACGGTCGCCCCGACACCTCCAGCATCAAGCATTCTCGGCAAGTCGCCGGAGTTTGTTGCGGCCTACACCGATTGCTACCGTAGCGAGGGGAAGTCGGCGCAGGGACGCAAAGCGCTCATTGGCTGCGTAGTCTTCAGCGTCATCTATGTCGGAATCTGGGCGGTTGTCCTGCTTACTGTCGACGACGAAGTCGACGACATCTATTACTACTAACCGCATTGATGATCTGACTCCGATTGTCTGCCGCCATCGCTTTCGTCCGGAGCCCAAGGTTGTTCGGCTTTCAACCGGAGTGGAGGGGTTTGCGTGCTGCGCCGTGCAAGACCTGTGGTCATGCTGCTGGGCCTTGGGGGATCTGGCCTTTGGCCGGGTCCCCATGCTCTTGCACGGCTGCCGTCCCCTGCGGGAGAAATCGACGCCTCCATTCATACCCTGGCTGTCGATTTCCAGCGCCACCGGGCGCCCTTGGCGGGCGAGTCAGAGACTGCCTCGGGTAGGTTGTACTACCTGGGTCCCGACCGGCTCTTGATCCATGTCCAGCAACCTCTCGAGCAAATCCTGGAGATCGAGCCCGGCCACCTGAAAGTCTTCTACCCCAAGAGCCAGGAATCCTTTGACATCCTGACTGCAGCGCAGGAGACGCTTCCCTTCTTCACGTTCTTTTTTATTGCACAGCGCGGCGAGGCAGAGATCTCAGCCGCCGGCTACACGATTTCCCATCATGAGAGCCGCGGTGATACGCTCTTCACCTACTGGGACCCACCGCGCAAGCTGCGCAATGAAGCGGGCCAGGCGGTCCTCGTCAGCCTGGTCGGTGATATCCTGTCGATCCAGCTCAAGGATCGCAATGACCAGCCCATCACGCAGTATGCCCTCACTGGCTGGAAAAAAGTTTCTGGCCAGCGCTTCCCGTCACGAGTTGTGATCGAGGTGCTCCAGGGGCCTTCAAGCGGCGTCGAGACGGTTGACTACGCGACCCCTGTTCTCAACGAGCCTCCTCCGGACTGGGTTGCGACGTTTCAGATTCCCGCAGACGCGGTGGTCAGGGGTTTGCGATTTT
>VGXI01000266.1 GCA_016873475.1 bacterium
GGGCGCGGGGTCGGCGTACTTCGCGCCCAGGCCCGGCGTCTCCGCGTGGCGGAGGATGCGCAGGCCGCTCACCTTCCCCTCGGCGTCGAGGCCGAGCATCAGCTCGATCTCGCCCGAGTAGCCAGACTTGGTCAGGGCCTTGAAGGCGACGCCCGCGGGTGCCTCGCCCCGGTAGCCACGCCAGTAGCTGCGCTCGCCGGCCGCGTCGCTCAGGTCGACGCGATCGGCATCGGGGAGGTTGTCGAAGGGCGGCATCACGGCCGCGACCGCTGCCATGCGCTCGCGGAGCATCGCCTGCCGGATGGGCTCGCGCGTCTGCGCGTCCACCTGGCTGAGCAAGAGCGCGGCGACGGCGCAGATCAGGGCGAGCCGCAGGCCGAGGTCGAGGATCTCCTTCATGCCGCCTTCCTCTCCTCGTAGAGCCGCCGTCCCGTCCCGAAGACGCGCGGCCGCGTCGCGCGGTCGATGAGCGGCGTCGCGGCATTCATCAGGAGGATCGCGAAGCTGACGCCCTCGGGGTAGCCGCCCCAGAGGCGGATCAGCGCCGTTAGCAGGCCGCAGCCGAGCCCGAAGACGAGCATGCCCCGCCGGGTCACCGGACTGGTCACCATGTCCGTCGCCATGAAGAAGGCGCCGAGGAAGAGGCCGCCCGACAGCAGGTGGTAGACCGGCGAGCCGTGGCGCGCCGGATCGAGCAGCCAGGGCAAGCCGCTCAGGACGGCGACCGCGGCCAGGAAGCCGACCGGGATCTGCCAGCGGATGTGCCCGCGCCACAGCAAGTAGAGCCCGCCGAGGAGCAGCGCGATGACGCTGACCTCGCCCAGGCTGCCGCCGCGCACGCCGACGAGCAGCTTCCAGAGCGGCGTCAGGGCGAGCTCGTCCACGCTGCGGCCGAGAGCCAGGCCCTCGCGCAGGGTGCCCAGCGGCGTGGGGCCCGTCCCGCCGTCCAGGCGCAGCGGCCCGGTCGGCAGGGCCCAGGTCGTCATCTGCACCGGGAAGGAGACGAGGAGCAGCACGCGCGCCACGAGAGCGGGATTGAAGGGGTTGTAGCCGAGCCCGCCGTAGATCTGCTTGGCGATGACGATGGCGACGAAGGCGCCGATCAGCACCAGCCACCAGGGACTGGTCGGCGGCAGGTTCATCGCGAGCAGGACGCCGGTGACGGCGGCGCTGAGGTCGTGCAGGCGGCCGGGTCGCTTCAGGAGCCGCAGGGTCGCCCACTCGAAGCAGAGGCAGCCGCCGACGGCGAAGACCAGCACGCGCAGCGCCGGCAGGCCGAAGAACCAGAGCCCCATCAGCAGAGCGGGCGCGAGCGCGATCAGCACGTCGCGCATGATGCGCGGCACCTCGCGGTCGCTGTGCACGTGGGGCGAGCTGCTCATCACGAGCAGCGGCGCGGCGGTCGGCGTCTTGGCGATCCCGTCTTCGCTCATGGTCCCCCTCCTCCGCTCGCGGCGCTCAGGCCGCGCCCGATCGGCTCTCCAGCGCTCTCAGTTCCGCCTTGCCGCGCCGGAAGAGCTGCACCAGCGGCCGGAAGGAGGGGCAGACGTAGGCGCAGCTGCCGCACTCGATGCAATCCCCCACCCGGTAGTCCGCCAGATCGGCGAAGCGGCCGCGCTCGGCGAGCACGCCCATCGCGCTCGGCACGAGCCCCATCGGGCAGGCGTCCACGCAGGTCCCGCAGCGGATGCAGGGATCGGCAAGATACTGGGTGATCCGCTCGGCCGGCAGGCAGAGGATGCCGCTCGTGCCCTTGATCACCGGCACCTCGAGGCTGAACTGGCCGAGGCCCATCATCGGCCCGCCGAAGATGACCTTGGCGATGCGCGGGCCGAGGCCGCCGCAATGGGCGATGACGTCCGCGAGCAGGGTACCCACGCGCAGGCGCAGATTGGCGGGCCGCGCGATACCCTCGCCGGTCACGGTGGTCACGCGCTCGATGAGCGGCAGACCCTGGCCGACGGCCTCGCAGGCGGCCACGGCGGTGCCCACGTTCTGCACCAGGCAGCCGACGTCCATCGGCAGGCCGCCGGCCGGCACCCTGCGGCCGGTCAGCGCCACGATGAGGTGCTTCTCCGAGCCCTGCGGGTACTTCGCCTCGAGCAGCACGAACTCCGCGGCGACGTCCGGCGGGCAGGCTTTGCGCAGCGCCTCGAGTGCGTCGGGCTTGTTGGCCTCCACCCCGATGATGATTCGCTTCACGCCCAGCACGCGGGCCATCAGGCCGAGGCCCTCCATCACGGCCGGCGCCTGCTCGAGCATTGCGCGGTGGTCGCTGGTCAGGTAGGGCTCGCACTCGGCGCCGTTGAGGATGAAGGTGTCGATCGGCTTGTCGGCCGGCGGGCTCAGCTTGACGTGCGTGGGGAAGGTGGCGCCGCCCATGCCGACCAGGCCGGCGGCCTTCAGTGCATCGCGCAGGGCGGCCGGCGCCTGCTGCCGCCAGTCGCCCAGGGGCGCGAGCCCGTCCCAGAGCCGATCCTCGCCGTCGGCCTCGATCTCGACGGCCGGCAGGGAACGCCCGAGCGGATGCGGCCAGTCCTTGATCGCCTTGACCGCGCCGCTGGTCGGGGCGTGCACCGGCACGGAGACGAAGCCCTGCGGCTGCGAGAGCGGCTCGCCCTTGGCCACCTGCTGCCCCTTGGTAACGAGGGGCGTCCCCGGCGCGCCGAGGTGCTGCGAGAGCGGCACGGCGTAACGCGGCAGCAGGGGCAGGGTCTCGATGGCCAGACCCGCCGTCTCCTTGTGGTAGTCGGGATGGACCCCGCCCTTGAAGCGCATGGCCAGCCTCTCTTCCGCCGCTCAGTGGCGCTTGCTGCGCAGGTCGAGGACGCGGATCGAGCCGTTCGGGCACTGCTCGACGAGCGCCTCGTCGGTAGGGGCGAGGGCATAGTCGACGCGGGCGAGGAAGTCCGTCACCGCGATGCCGCCGCCCGCCGCCTTCTCGCACTTCTTGCAGGCGATGCAAGCGACCTGGCAGGCCTTGCGCGCCTGGGGACCCCTGTCCGTGTTGCTGCAGAGCACGTGGATGCGCGCGCGCTCCGGCACGAGGTCGATGATCCCCTTCGGGCAGGCGCCCACGCACTTGCCGCAGGCCGTGCAGCGCTCGGCGAGGATCTGGGCGATGCCGCTGGGCAGGATCGCGATGGCGCCGAAGCGGCAGGCCCCCTGGCAGTCGCCCAGGCCAAGGCAGCCCTGCAGGCAGGACTTGTCGCCGCCGCCGAGCTGGGCGGCACTGGCGCAGCTCGCCAGGCCGTTGTAGAGGTAGCGGCGCGGCGCCAGGTCATTGCCGCCCTGGCAATGGATGAGCGCCACCCGCCGCTCCTTGAGCTCGACGCTCAGGCCCATCACGCCCGCCACGGCCTGGGCCGTGCTCCCGCCGCCCACGGGACAGCCGTCCACCGGCGCGGCGCCGCTGACCACGGCACCCGCGAAGTCGTTGCAGCCTGCGCAGCCGCAGCCGCCGCAGTTGGCACCGGGCAACAGCTCGAGCAGGGCTTCCTGGCGCGGGTCGGTCTCGACGGCGAAGAAGCGCGCGGCCCAGCCGAGTCCAAGACCGGAGACCAGGCCGAGGCCGGCAAGGACGGCGGTGGCAACCAGCATGACGAACCTCCTGCGGGCTCAGACGAGCCCGGCAAAGCCCATGAAGGCCAGGGAGAGGATGCCGGCCGTCACGAGCGCGATTTT
>VGXI01000267.1 GCA_016873475.1 bacterium
CTCGGCGTGGGGCGCCGCGCCGCCGGCCGGCGTCAGCGCGGCCAGCGCGGCGCGCAGGCGCGACTCGGAGTCGACGAGGTAGTTGGCCGCGGTCACCACCAGTTCGCCCGCGGCGAGGCCGCCGAGCAACTCGGCGTGATCCGCGTCCCGCTCGCCGACCCGCACGCGGCGCGGCGCGAAGCGGCCCTCGCCCCGGGCCACGAAGACCACCCACTCGCCGCCGCCGGCGTCCAGCAGCGCGTCCGTCGGCAGGCGCAGCACGCGCCGCGGCGCGGCGGCGAGGGCCACCTCGCCGAACAGCTCCGGGCGCAGCGCGCCGCCCGGGTTCGGCAGCTCCAGGCGCAGCTTCAGCGTGCGCGTCGCCGCGTCGAGCAGGGGCTCGACGAAGCTCACCCGGCCGGCGAACTCGCGCCCCGGCAGCGCGGCGCTCGTGAAGGTCGCCGCCAGGCCGGGTCGGACGCGGCCCAGCTCGCTCGCGTAGGCGTCGGCCAGCACCCAGACCGCGCTGAGGTCCGTGATCGCATAGGGCTCGCTGCCCGCCGCCAGGGTCGCCCCTTCGACGATCGCCTTGCGCGTCACCACGCCCGCGACGGGCGAGACGAAGGTGAGCGCCCGCTCCGCGCGGCCCGTCGCCGCGAGGCGATCGATCGCGGCGGCCGGCACGTCCCAGAGCTCCAGGCGCCGGCGCGCGGCCGCGAGCAGGCGCTCGGCGCTCCTGAGCGCCGCTGTGTCGGCGCCCGCCGCGGCCAGCCCCTGCCGACCGCGCAGCGCGACGAGGAACTCCTCCTGCGCCGCGAGCAGCTCGGGGCTGTAGAGCGCGAAGAGCGGGTCGCCCTTGGCGACCGACTGGCCCGTGAAATCCACGAAGACGCGCTCGACGAAGCCGCCCACCTTGAGGTTCACGGCGCGCACGCGCCGCTCGTCGACGGCCACGCGGCCGACGGTGCGCCAGGCGCCGCCGATGGGGCCGCTGTCCACGGCCGCGGTCGTCAGGCCGATCAGCTGCTGGCGCGCGAGGTCGATGTCGACCTCGGTGAGGCCGGCGGGCTCCGGCTCAGCCGCCGCAGCGGTCGCCTCCCCCGCAGGGCTTTCCTCCTTCACCGGCACCAGCTTCATGCCGCAGGCCGGGCAGTTGTCGGGGTGATCCCGCACGATGTTGGGGTGCATCGGACAGAGCCAGCGCTGGCCGGACGCGGCAGTGGTCGGAGCCGGCACGCGGCGCGCGGCGAGCCAGGCGCCCGTGGCGCCGAGGCCAGCGGCGGCCAGCGCGACGATCACGAGCAGGAGGACGCCGGCGCGGCGGCGCGGGTGGGTCGCGGGCTGCGAGTTCATCGCCATCCTCCTCGCTCACATGCCGGGCATGGGTGTCGGCGCCGGACTCGCCGCGCCGGGCGGCGCGGGCGAGGCCTGGTCTGTCATCGCCTCGCCGCGCGCGGGCGCCGCGGGCATGGCCGCCATGCCGCCCATCGCGGGCGCAGCCAGGCTCACGCCGGGGGTCGGCGCCGGTGTGAGGCTGATCGCGGCCGCTGCGATCGCCAGGCGCTGCGCCTCGGCCAGGCTGGCCAGGTAGCCGTCCTCGTCGGCGAGCCGGCCCGCGCTCGCCTCGGCCAGGGCCGCGAAGCCGAGCGTGCCGGCCGCGTAGCCGGCCAGCGCGCTCTCGGTGAGGGTGGTGGACTGCTGCAGCAGGCCGGTCTCGTAGAGCCGGATCGTCTCGGCTAGGGCGACGAGTAGGGCCTCCCGCTCGGCGACGCGCAGGGCGAGGGCCTGCTCGAGCGCCTCGAGCTCGTGGCGACGGGCGAGCTGCTCCGCCTCACTGGCGGCGAGGAGCCGGTTCTGCTTGCGCCCGGCGAAGAGCGGCAGTGTGGCGCCCAGGCTGAGCGTCCACATCGGGTCGAAGTCGCCGCCGCGGGGCATGAGCCCCGCCTTGAGGACGAGGTCGGGCCAGCGCTCGCGCGCGGCCAGGGCCCGCCCGCTCTCGGCGGCGCTGAGGGCGAGGCGCGCGGCGGCCAGCTCGGGGCTCGCCGCGCGGGAGGCGGCGAGGATCTCGGCAGGCGCCGGGCGCGGCGCCAGCGCGAGGCCGCTCGGCTCCGCGCCGATCGCGATCGGCGTGTCCAGCGGCCGGCCGCACAGGCGATTGAGCGCCTGGACCTGCTGGCGCTCGGCGGCGAGGAGCAGCGCGCGGCGCTGGGCGAGGCGGCTGCCTTCCAGCTGCGCGCGCAGCAGCTCGAGCTGCGCGCCCGTGCCGGCCGCGTAGCGCGCCTCGGCGACGGCCGTGGCCTGGACCCAGAGCGACTGAAGGCGCGCGAGCAGGGCGAGCCGCGCGCGGGCGAGGCGGAGCTCGAGGTAGGCGCCGCGCACGGCGGCCTCGGTGTCGAGCGCCGCGCGCTCGAGGACGCTGGCCGCGGACTGGGCCGCGAGCGCCGCAGCCTCCTCGCGCAGGCCGCGCTTGCCGGGCCAGGGCAGGGTCTGCGCGGCCATCAGGGTCACGCTGCTCTGCTCCATGCTGCCGATCTCGAGCCGTTCGAAGCCGTCGTTCTGGAGGCCGACCTCGAGCATCGGATCGGGCAGGGCGCCCGCGGCCGGCACCCGCTCCTCGCGGGCGACCTGCTCGGCGCGGGCGGCGGCGAGCTCGGGGCGCGCCGCCAGGCTCTCGGCGATGAGCGCGGCGAGCAGAGAGTCCGCCGGCAGCGCGAGAGCCGCCGGCGGCTCGGCGCGAACGGCGCTCGCCCCGGCAATCAGGGCGAGCGCCAGACCCATCAGGCGGCTGCGCACGGTTGGCCTCAGTGCTTGCCGCCCTGCGCGCCGGGCGCGGCGATCGGGGTCAGCTTCATGCCGCAGACGGGGCAGGGCTTGGCGTCCTTGGCCGGCACGGCGATCGGGTCCATCGGGCAACCGACGAGCGGCTGCGCGACGAGGGCCGCGCGGGCCTCGGCGCCGAGGGGCGCGAGGTGCATCTCGCAGATCGGGCAGTCGAGCTTGGGATCGGCGCTGATGACGGCCGGATGCATCGGGCAGGTGTAGAGGGTCGCGGCCGTGTAGACCTGCTGCAGCGTGGCGCGGGCCGGCGCCGGTGCGGCCTCGACCGCGAGCGCCGCGGCCGAAGCCAACGCGAGGCCGATGAGCAGCGGGATGACCAGGACGCCGAGGCGGAAGGCGGACTGAGCGGACATCGCGTTTCCTTTCGCTGGCCAGCGGGCGGCAGTTCGGGCCGCGTCAAGCCGGCAGTTGCCACGTGGCAAGCGCAATGGCCGTGCCACCGCAGTGGAGACGCTCGGGCCTTGCAGGACAAGACCTTGGCGCCGGCGAACGCCGCGGACCGGGGTCGCAGGGCAAGGGCCTTTCAATCGCGAGGGAAGGAGCTTTCAGCGGCGGCGCTAGCGCCGCTCTTTCAGGCCGTAGTCGGCGATCTTCTTGCGCAGGGTGGGCCGGCTGATGCCGAGCACGGCGCAGGCGCGACCCTGATTCCAGTCGCAGGCAGCGAGCACGCGGGCGATGTGCTCGGCCTCCACCTGGACGAGGCTGCGCTCCCAAGCCGGGGCCGCAGTGCGCGCCGGCGCGGCGGCGCGCGGCGCGGGCAGCTCGAGGCTCAGCGTATCGCCCGTGCTCGCCATCATCGCGGCCTGCATGCGGTTCTCCAGCTCGCGCACGTTGCCCGGCCAGTCGTGGGCGGCCAGGCGCGCCCC
>VGXI01000268.1 GCA_016873475.1 bacterium
CCCCTCGGCGGCCTCGCCGCGGGCGAACTGGTGGTGACCGCGGCCAACTACCTCGTCGACTCCGAGTCGCGCCTGCGCGCCGCGCTGGCCGCGCTGACGCCGGCCGGCGGCGCGGCGCCCCACGCCGAGCACGCGCCATGATCCGCGCCATCATCCGCTTCTCGGCGGAGAACCGCTACCTCGTGATCGCCGCCGTCATCGTCGCTCTCGGCTTCGCCTGGTGGGCGATGCGGACGATCCCGCTGGACGCCCTGCCGGACCTCTCCGATACCCAGGTCATCGTCTACTCGCGCTGGGACCGCAGCCCGGACATCGTCGAGGATCAGGTCACCTACCCGATCACGGCCGGCCTGCTCGGGGCGCCGCGCGTGAAGGCGGTGCGCGGCTTCTCGGACTTCGGCTACAGCTTCGTCTACGTGATTTTCGAGGACGGCACGGACCTCTACTGGGCGAGGAGCCGCGTCCTCGAGTACCTGGCGACGGTCACGCCCCAGTTGCCGGACGGCGTGCAGGTGGAACTGGGCCCGGACGCGACGAGCGTGGGCTGGGTCTTCCAGTACGCGCTGGTCGACACGACGGGCGCCCACGACCTCGCCGAGTTGCGCAGCGTCCAGGACTGGTTCCTGCGCTACGCCCTGCGCAGCGTGCCTGGCGTGGCCGAGGTGGCCACGGTGGGCGGCCAGGTCAGGCAGTACCAGGTGACGGTGGACCCGAACGCGCTCGCCGCGCAGGGTCTGCCGCTGGCGGCCGTGCTGCAGGCGGTGCGCGAGGGCAACGAGGAGGTCGGCGGCCGGCTCGTGGAGCTGTCCGGCCGCGAGTACATGGTGCGCGGCCGCGGCTACGTGAAGAGCACCGCCGACATCGAGCAGCTCGTCCTGCGCGCGGAGGGCGGCACCCCCGTGCGCCTGAAGGACGTGGCGCGGGTCGAGCTGGGTCCCGAGATGCGCCGTGGCATCGCCGAACTCGACGGCCAGGGCGACGCCGTCGGCGGCATCGTCGTCATGCGGGCCGGCGAGAACGCGCTCGCCGTGATCGAGCGCGTGAAGACGCGGCTGGCGGAACTCGAGCCCTCCCTGCCGCCTGGCGTGAAGGTCGTCACCACCTACGATCGCTCCGAACTGATCGGCGAGGCGATCGACACCGTGCGCGACAAGCTGATCGAGGAGATCATCATCGTCTCGCTGGTGATCCTCGTCTTCCTCTGGCACTTCCCGTCCTCGATCGTGCCGATCCTGACGATCCCGGTCTCCGTCGCGCTCGCCTTCATCCCGCTCAAGCTGCTGGGCCAGAACGCGAACCTGATGTCCCTGGCCGGCATCGCGATCTCGATCGGCGTGCTGGTCGACGGCGCGATCATCGAGGTCGAAAACGCCTACAACAAGATCCACCGCTGGCTGGCGGCCGGACGGCCCGGGAGCTTCTTCCGCGTGCGCCTGGAGGCGCTGCAGGAGGTGGGGCCGGGCGTCTTCTTCTCGCTGCTCGTGATCGCGGTCGCCTTCATGCCCGTCTTTTTGCTGGTCGACCAGGAGGGCCGCCTCTTTCGGCCGCTCGCCTTCTCCAAGAACCTGGCGATGGCGATCGCCGCCTTTCTCGCGATCACGCTCGACCCGGCGCTGCGCATGCTCTTCGCGCGCATCGATCCCTTCACCTTTCGCCCGCGCTGGCTGGCCTGGCTCGCGACGCAGCTCCTCGTCGGCAAGTACGAGGCCGAGGAGCGCCACCCGGTGAGCCGGCTCCTGCAGCGGATCTACGAGGGACCCTGCCGCTTCACCGTCCGCCACGCCAAGGCGACGATCGCCGTCGCCCTGCTCCTCGTGGCGAGCACCGTGCCCGTCTACCTGAAGCTCGGCCACGAGTTCATGCCGCCGCTCTGGGAGGGCAGCCTGCTGTACATGCCCTCGGCCGTGCAGCCCGGCATGTCGGTGACCGAGGCGCAGAAGGCGCTGCAGGTGCAGGTCCGGCTGATCATGAGCGTGCCCGAGGTGGCGCGCGTTTTCGGCAAGGCGGGCCGCGCGGGGAGCGCCACCGATCCCGCGCCCTTCACGATGATGGAGACGACCATCCTCCTCAAGCCGGAGCGCGAGTGGCGCGAGCGTCCGCGCTGGTACTCGAGCTGGGCGCCCGAGTGGCTGGCCGCGCTGCTCAGGCCCTTCTGGCGCGACCGCATCACCCACGAGGAGCTGACGGCCGAGCTCGACGCGAAGCTGCAGCTCCCCGGCATCTCGAACGCCTGGACGATGCCGATCAAGGCGCGCCTGGACATGCTCTCGACGGGGATTCGCACGCCGGTGGGGATCAAGATCCTGGGGCCCGACCTGGCCGAGATCGAGCGCATCGCGATCGCGGTCGAGCGCGCGGTGGCCGAGCTGCCGGGCACGCGCAGCGCCTACGCCGAGCGCGTGGCCGGCGGCTTCTTCCTCGATTTCGTGCTGAAGCGCGAGGAGCTGGCGCGCTACGGGCTCAGCGTCGCCGACGCCAACGAGCTCGTGATGACCGCCGTCGGCGGCGAGAACCAGAGCAGCACGGTCGAGGGCCGCGCGCGCTACGGCATCAACGTCCGCTATGCCCGCGCCTACCGCGAGGACCTCAGCGCGCTGCGCCGGGTGCTGATCCCGCTGCCCGGCGGCCGCGGCCAGATCCCGCTGGAGGCGGTTGCGGACGTCGTGCTCACCCAGGGACCGGCGATGATCCGCGACGAGAACGGCCTGCTCGCGGGCTACGTCTACGTGGACCTGGACACCGCGCGCCAGGACATCGGCAGTTACGTGGCGCAGGCCAAGCGCGTCGTCGGCGCGCACGTGACCTTGCCGCCCGGGTACGCGCTCACCTGGAGCGGCCAGTACGAGAACATGCTGCGCGTGCGCGAACGGCTGCAGGTGATCCTGCCGCTGACCCTGGTGCTCATCTTCGGGCTGCTCTATCTCAATACGCGGTCCACCTTCAAGACCGCCCTCGTGATGCTCGCCGTCCCCTTCTCGGCGATCGGTGCCTTCTGGCTGCTTGCGGCGCTGGGCTACAACCTCTCGATCGCGGTCTGGGTGGGCCTGATCGCCCTGCTCGGGCTGGACGCGGAGACCGGCGTCTTCATGCTGCTCTTCCTCGACCTTTCCCACGACGAGGCCCGGCGTGCGGGTCGCCTGCGCCACGAGGCCGACCTGGTCGAGGCGGTCATCCACGGCGCCGTCAAGCGCGTGCGACCCAAGGCGATGACCGTGCTCGCCACGATGATCGGTCTCCTGCCCATCATGTGGTCGACGGGGATCGGCGCCGACGTGATGAAGCGCATCGCAGCGCCGATGGTGGGCGGGCTCACAACGAGCTTCGTGCTGGAGCTGCTCGTCTACCCGGCCGTCTACTTCCTCTGGCGGAAGCGGCAGCTGTCGGCCTGATCAGGCGCAGTGGCTGGCGGTGGGGCCGAGGAAGCGCAGGGCATCGATGCCGAGAAACTCGGAGACGCCGCCCACGGTCGAGAAGACCTGGAAGTTGTACTGCGTGTCGACGGCCCGCGTGTAGAGCATGGCCAGCGCCGTGATCTTGGGCTGGTCGACGTACATCGCCCAGTTGCCGCTCTTGAGCCCGCGCTCGATCACGTGCCGGGCGAGCGCGCGGATGTCTTCGAGGCCCATGTCGACCTCCACGCCGCGCGCGT
>VGXI01000269.1 GCA_016873475.1 bacterium
CCCCCGCACCATCGTGCACGGCGTCAACGATGGCGAGCTTCGCGCCGAGGACCGGATCGTCTCCTGCGCGAGCACGACGACCCACGCGCTCGCCCTCATGCTCAAGGTGCTCGACGAGGCGGTCGGCGTGCGCCGCGCGATGATGACCACCGTCCACGCCTACTCGAGCGACCAGAAGCTCTCCGACACGATCACGCCCAACCTGCGGCGCAGCCGCAGCGCGGCCCAGAACCTCATCCCGAACTGGACCTGGTCGCCGAGCGTCGTCGAGACGATGATGCCCCACCTCAAGGGCAAGATCGACGGCATCGCCGTGAACGTGCCGGTGCCCAACGGCTCCAACCTGGACCTCAGCCTGCAGCTCGGCCAGGCCCTGGACAAGGAGGCCGTCAACGCGGTCGTCAAGCAGGCGACCGCCGGACCGCTCGGCCGCTATCTCGAGTACAGCGACGAGCCGATCGTCTCCAGCGACGTGATCGGCAACGCGCACTCGGCCGTTTTCGACTCGCTCGCCACGATCGCCCTCGGCGGCGGGCTGGTCAAGACGATCACCTGGTACGACAACGGCTGGGGCTACGCGGCGCGCATCCTGGACACGGTGTCCACCCTCGGCGCCTTCACGGTTGAGGAGGTGCAGCGATGAGAATCGGCATCAACGGCTTCGGCCGCATCGGACGCAGCGTCTTTCGGATCCTCGACCCCCTGCCGGGCGTGGAAGTGGTGGCGATCAACGACATCACCGACAACGACGCCCTCGCCTACCTGCTCAAGCACGACACGGTGATGGGCCCCTTCCGGGGCGCGATTCGCGTGGAAGGCGACCTCATGCGCACCGATCACCAGACCGTGAAGATGACCGAGGTCCCCAACCCGGCCGACCTGCCCTGGGGCGAGCTGGGCGTGGACTTCGTCATCGAGTCGACGGGCCGCTTCCGCAAGCGCGCCGAGATCGAGCAGCATCTGGCGGCGGGCGCGAAGAAGGTCATCCTCACGGTACCCAGCAAGGACGAGATCGACTGCACGGTCGTGCTCGGCGTCAACGAGGCGGACCTGAAGAAGGAGCACCGCATCGTCTCCAACGCGAGCTGCACGACGAACTGCCTGGCGCCAGTGGCCAAGGTGCTGCACGAGAACTTCGGCATCGTCAGCGGCGTGATGACCACCGTGCACGCCTACACCAACGACCAGCGCCTGGCCGACGTCCCGCACAGCGACTGGCGGCGCAGCCGCGCGGCGGCGGAGAACATCATCCCCACCACCACCGGCGCCGCGAAGGCGGTCGGCAAGGTGCTGCCCGCGCTCGCGGGCAAGCTCGACGGGCTCGCGATGCGCGTGCCCATCCCCGACGGCTCGATCGTGGATCTCGTCACCGAGCTGAAGGAGAAGGTCACGGCGCAGGAGATCAACGCGGCGATGCGCGCGGCGGCCAAGAGCGAGGGCTTCCGCAACATCCTCAAGTACTCGGAGGCGCCGATCGTCTCCTCGGACATCGTGGGCGACCCCCACTCGTCGATTTTCGACGCGCCCTTCACGCTGGTCGTCGACGGCCACTTCGCCAAGACGATGGCCTGGTACGACAACGAGTGGGGCTACTCGAATCGCGTCGTGGACCTGCTCGGCCTGCTCGATCGCTTGGGTTAGGCCGGCGCGGCGGCGCGGCGGCGCTCACTGTCGCCGCGCCGCAGGAGGCCAGCCATGCATTTGCCCTCGCTGCAGTTCGTGCTCGGCGCCGCCGCCGGAGCAGCGCGCCGTTTCCCCCTCGTTCTGAGCGCAGCCCTGGTCGCCGCGGCGGCCGCCGTCCTGCTGATCGGCCCGCAGGAAGGCGACTCGGCCCTCGGCCGGCTGCTGATGACCGGGGCGCTCGGCATCCCCTTCCTGCTCGCCCTCGCCCTCGTCGCCGAGCGCTGGCCGCGGTCGCGGGGTCTGCTGCTCCAGGGCCTCGGCGCGGCGGCGCTCGTCGCCTACGGGCTCACACTGCCCGCGCGGACCGAGGGTGCGCCGATGATCCGCTTCCTGCTCTTCGCGATCGCCGCCCACCTGGCCGTGGTCTCGCTGCCGCTCCTGCGCCTGCCGGGCGAGAACGCCTTCTGGCAGTTCGGCAAGGCTCTCTTCCTGCGCCTGCTGGCCGGGCTCGTCTTCTCGGCGGTGCTGATGCTCGGCCTCAGCATCGCCCTGCTGGCCCTGAACAAGCTCTTCGGCGTCCCCATGCCGGAGACGGTCTACCCGCGGCTCTTCATGCTGATCATCTTCGTCTTCAACACCTGGTACTTCCTGGTCGGGGTGCCGCGCGCGCCGGCGGCGCTCGAAGCGCTGGCCGACTATCCGCCCGTGCTGCGCCTCTTCGCGCAGTACATCCTGGCGCCGCTGGTCGGCATCTACCTGGCGCTGCTCACGGCCTACCTCGCCAAGGTGCTGCTCACGACGCAGTGGCCGAGCGGCTGGATCGGCTGGCTGGTCTCGAGCGTTGGCGCGGCCGGCCTCGCCTCGCTGGCCCTGCTGCAGCCGCTCGCGCTCGCAGGCAAGCAGCGCTGGGTGTCGGTCTACGCGCGGGTCTACTTCATCCTGCTCCTGCCGGCCGTGGCGATGCTCCTCCTCTCGGCCGGCAAGCGGGTCGGCCAGTACGGCCTCACCGAGCCGCGCTACATCCTCATCGTGCTCGGGCTCTGGCTCGGCGTGACGGCGGCGTTCGGCGCCCTCGGCCGCTTGCGCAGCCTGCGGCCGCTGCCGTTCTCGCTGGGCCTCATCGCCCTCGCCGTCAGCGCCGGCCCCTGGGGCGCCTTCAGCCTGAGCCGCGCGAGTCAGCTCGGCCGCCTCGAGCAGCTCCTGACGGCCGGTGGCATGCTCGCGGAGTCTCGCCTGGCGCCCGCCCCCGCCGCCGTCGCCCCCGAGACGCAGCGCGAACTCAGCGCGATCCTCTACTATCTCTTCGACCGCCACGGCGCGGCCGTGCTCGACCGCTACGCGAGCCCGGAGCTGCGCTCACAGATCGCCGCCGAACTGGCGGCCGGCCAGCCGAACCGCGTGGACGGCGGCACGCTCAGTCGCGTCGTGATGGCGCACCTGGGTCTGGAGTTCGACGAGGGTTGGCGCCAGACGGGCGGCGACTTTCGCTTCTTCCAGCGCCGGCGGGGCGACGAGGCGCTCGCCCTCGGCGAGGGCGCCTGGCACGTCCGCCTGAGCCTGGTCGGGGACCCGCAGCAGGCTGGCTTCAGCGCCGCCGGCAGCGCCTGGACGCTCGCGCCGGCGGAGGGACGGCTCGCGCTCAGTCGTGAGGGCGCCGCAGTCCTCGCATTCGATCTCGCCGCGCTCCAGGGCGCGCTGCGCGGCCTCAGCCACCCGGAGGCGGTGCCCGCGGCCGACCTCAGCCTGCAGGCCGTCGGCGGTGGCTGGCGCGCCTGGCTGCTCGTCGAACAAATCGCCTGGCAGGAGGGCAAGCCCGGCCTCACCCAGTTCGATGCCGAACTGCTCCTCGTTCCCAGCGGCGAGGCCGCGCCCCCCGGCGTGCCCGGCCCAGCCCAGGAGGCCCCATGAAGATCGCCCCCTGCCCCAACTGCGGCGGCAACCACCTCTACCAGAGCAAGCCGGTGAGCGCCGGCGGCGGGCACGCGCCCGACTACCTGCCCGGCCCCC
>VGXI01000270.1 GCA_016873475.1 bacterium
AAAAGTCGATGACCGTCGAGGCCGCGCCTTGCTCGCTCAGCAGCCGGATCGCGCGGCCCCCGAAGTCGAGACGCTTGTTGGCATTGCCGTGGTAGATGCCGGGCGCGACCAGCACGGTGTCGCCGCTTTCGGAGAAGTCCAGCGCCGACTGGATGTCGGCGAACTCGGCCGGCACCTGGTGCCGGGTACTGCGCACGGCCAGGTAATCCTGCCCGCCGATGTCCGCGCTGACGTTGTTGTAGCTGCGGAAGGGCGGCACGAAGCTGTAGCCCAGCTTGCTCGGCAGGAGGAAGCCGGTCCAGTGGTCCGGCACCTGGACGGCGTAGTTGCCCTGCGTGTCGCTGTGCGCCTCGTAGTAGCTGCCGTAGATCGCCACCGCGGCGACCGGGACGCCCGAGCTGCGGGCGATGCGCCCGCTGATCCGGCGGTGGATCAGATCGCAGCCGACGCCGAGGGGACCCATGTCCAGGCCGCAGTCGTTGTTCCCGGCCGCGCAGGGCGAGTCGGCGTCGAGATGGAAGTCGCGGCCCAGCGGGTCGCAGAAGAGCGGGTCGGCGCTGATGTTGCCGTCGATCCCGGCGGGATCGTAGGTCGAGCCCCCCCAGTCGCCGCCTGCATTGCCGAAGACATTGCCGCAGGTGGCCAGAACGAAGGAGCCGGTGTCTGCCTGGATGCCGCCGCCGGCGAGGTTGAAGACCACCAAGCTCCGCTCGAGCGTGACCAGCCCGCCCTGCTCGATCCAGAGGCCGCCACCCTGGGCGGCGCTGTTGAAGGCGAGCGTGCAGCGCTGGAAGGTCGCCGCGCTCGCGGGGCAGTGGAGCGCGCCGCCCTGGATCGTCGCCTGGTTGTCGGAGAACTGGCAGCCGACGAAGACTGGCGCCGCTCCGCTCGCGCAGAGCAGAGCGCCCCCGCTGCCGGCAGCCAGGTTGCCCTTGACGAGGAGATCGCTCGCCGTCGGCGAGGCGGCGATGCAGGCGATGGCGCCGCCGTCGGTGGTCGCTGCATGCCCCTGGAGAACGAGCGCCTCCAGCGTCGGCGCCGAGTTGAGGAGAAGCAGACCGGCGCCCGTGGTGTGGCGGCCGTTCTTGATCGTGAAGCCGCGCAGCCGGGTCGCGGCCGTCTCGCCGGTGACGAAGAGGAAACCGCGATCCAGGCCCTGGCAGTCGATGATCGTCGCGGCAGCGCCGCCGCTGCCCTCGATCACCAGATCCTTGCCGCCGGGATCGAGCCCGCGATTGCCGGCGCCCGTGTAGGTGCCGGGGGCCACGCGAACCGTGTCGCCCGGAAGCGCGGCGTCGATCGCGGCCTGGATGGTGGCGAACTCGAGCGGCACCTCGTGGACGTGGAGGTTGCCGCTGCAGGCCTGACCGTAGCGGCCCATCTGCAGGCCGCAGGTGTTGTTGGCGGGCAGGCAGGGCGAGCTGTCATGGAGCCCGAGCGGCACTTGGCCGCCGACGCCGCCGCAGAAGACGGGATCGAGGGCCAGGTTGCCGTTCGTGCCGGTGGCGTCCGCGAGCGCACCCGCGTAGCCAGGCGCACCGTCGCCCCAGACGTCGCTGCAGCCGATGCTGAGGGTCGCGCTGCCGGCGCCGTGCAGTCCGTCCGGCAGGTTGCGGGCGATGAGGCAGGCGAGGACGCCGACCATGGCCGTCCCATCCAGGGAGAGCCCGCCGCCCGCGCGCTCGGCCGTGTTCGCGTGCAGCGTGCTGCCCGTGAGAGTCGCGGAGGCCGTGGCCGTGACGCGCAGGGCGCCGCCGTGCCCGCCGGCGTTCGGGGAGCCCGCCTGCGCCACCGCCTGGTTGGCGTCCCAGAGGCAGTCGATGAAAACGGGCTGGCCGCCGAGGACGAAGACGCCACCCCCATCGCCACCTTCTGGCTGGCCGCCACTGCCGGGCAAGGGAGAGGCCGTGTTGGTCAGGAACGCGGCGCGCCGGAACTCCGGCGCCCCGCTCGCGACGGCGACGGCGCCGCCCCAGGCCGCCGAGTTCAGCTCGAAGACGCAGTCGATGAGAACCGGGGCGCCGCCCGCCACGCTGAGCGCGCCGCCGGTCAAGTGCGCATTGTTCTCGAACCGGCATCGCTCCAGGGTTGGCGCGGCGCCGCCTTCCACGCGCAGGCCGGCGCCGCCCGGGCCGCTCGCTGCGCTGCCGTAGTTCTGGCTGAAGCGGCAGTCGCGCAGAAGCGGCGCGCTCGTGCCCGCGCAGAGCACGGCCTGCGGCGATCCCGTGAAGCGCAGGCCCGAGATCACGGTCGCCGCGCTCTCGCCGCTCTGCAGGCGCAGGATCGTCTGGCCGCCGCCGTCGAGCCTGGCCGGCAGCGCCAGGTCGGTCAGGTAGACGAGATCCTTGCCGGCCGGGTCGAGATCGACGTTGCCCGGCCCCGAGAAGTCGCCCCGCAGGAGCAGGGTGTCGCCCGGCGAGGCGACCGCAATGGCCGCCTGGATCGTCCCGCTGCCGTTGACTTCGTGGATCAGGGCAGGGGCAGGCGCGGCCAGGAGCGGACAGAGCAGCACCGCGAGGAGGGCGCCGGTGGGGTGTCGCAGCAAGGGTGCCTCCCGCCGATCGGAAATCCAGCGCTGGGGGCCGACGGCCAGGTCGAGGGGGAAGGCCGGCGGCGGCCTCTATTCTAGCACAGGCCGGCCCGGCGAGGGCAGGGTTCCCGTCGCCCCGACGGGAATCGCCGGGGGTGCGGGGGCCGCGGCGATCGACCCCTAGGCGGCAGACCCGGAATCGGCTAGGCTGCCCGCATGGACAAGCGCCGCTTCAGCCGCATCGCCCTGGTCCTGCTGGTCCTCGTCATCAGCGGGCTTTTCTACGCGATGGTGCGGCGCTTCCTGCTCACGCTCTTCCTCGCCGCCATCCTGGCCGGCCTCGCGAGCCCGCTCTACCGCCGCCTGTTGCGGCTCTGCCGAGGCCGGCGCGCCCTGGCGAGCGGCCTCTGCCTGGTGCTCCTGCTGCTCGTCGTCCTGCTGCCGCTCGGGCTCCTGCTCGGCATCGTGGCCGGCCAGGCCTACGAGATCAGCGAGACGGCACTGCCCTGGATCCAGGCGCGCATCGCCGAGCCGGACCTCATCCTGGAGAGCCTGCGCGGGCTGCCGGGCGTGGAGCGGCTAACCCCCTATCGCGGCACGATTCTCGCCAAGGCCGGCGAGCTGGTCGGCAGCCTGGGTGGAATCCTGGTCAACGGCCTGCAGGCGACCACCCGGGGCACCGTGAGCTTCTTCTTCCACCTGGGCATCCTGCTCTACGCGCTCTACTTCTTCCTCATGGATGGCGGGCCGCTGCTCGACCGCATCCTGGGCTACCTGCCCCTGGCCGAGGCCGACAAGCGGCGCCTCGTGGCCAAGTTCACCTCGGTCACGCGGGCGACGCTCAAGGGCACCCTGCTCATCGGCCTCGCCCAGGGCGGCCTCGCCGGCCTCGCCTTCGCCGTCGTCGGCATCGAGGGCGCGGTGTTCTGGGGCGCGCTGATGACCCTGCTCTCGGTGATCCCGGGCGTGGGCACCGCCCTGGTCTGGCTGCCGGCCGCCCTGCTGCTCATCGCCACCGGCCACCCGGGGGCCGGGATCGGCCTGCTGCTCTTCTGCGCCCTCGTCGTCGGCAGCATCGAC
>VGXI01000271.1 GCA_016873475.1 bacterium
GCTTCGGTTCGCGAATCAGGGGCGCCACTCGCTCCCAGTCCCGATCCGTGAGGTCCACGCACCTCCCCCTTCGAAAGGGGAGACGAGTCTCGCGTCAGCACCCGCTGCCCGAACTCGCGTTGGCTACGCCGTAGCGCAACATCTATTTTGGGACCGCTTCTAGCGACTTGGGCTCTCTGCAGCTGCAAACCCTTGTCGGGCGGCCCTGGAGTTGACGCCTAGACGTCAAGACGTCAACCTTGGCCCATGCCTGCTGCTGCCAAGCGCTCGACGGTTTACCTGGAGCCTGAAGTTCACCGCGTGCTGCGCCTCAAGGCGGCCGAGACCGATCGGACCATCTCCGAGCTGGTGAACGAGGCGCTCAAACAAAGCCTGGCAGAGGACGCCGAGGACCTTGCCGCATTCGACGAACGGGCCCGCGAGCGGAGCGTGAGCTTCGAGAAGGCGGTCCGGGATATGCGGCGACGTGGAAAGCTATAGGCTGCTCATCAAGGCGTCGGCCGCCAAGGAGCTAGAGCGCGTCGGCCAGAAGGCTGACCGCAGACGACTCGTCGCCAGGATCGAGAGTCTTGCAACGGACCCGCGGCCTGCGGGTTGCGAAAAGCTGAGCGGGGCGGAAGACAAGTACCGTGTCCGCCAAGGCAGTCATCGCGTCGTGTACGCGATCGACGACGAAGCTCGGACCATCACGATCTTCAAGGTCGGTCATCGGCGCGATGTCTACCGCTGACCGCCCAACGTTGGAGTTCACCCGATGGCGGAAGCGGGCGAAGTCCGCCGTAGCCATTCGGGTGCAACGAAGGGTTAGGCCGCACTGTGCCTACGCAAGGACCTTGGCCATGAACACATTGAACTCCGTGGCGATGTACTCGCCGAACGCACCGCGCCACTCAAAGCCGTTGCGCCGATAGAGCTCGTGCGCGGGTGCGAACGCCTCACCCGTGCCGGTTTCGAGAAGCAAACACGCGTATCCACGCTGACGCGCCGTACGAACGATTTCATTGAGGACAGCTTGTCCGACACCGCGACGAAGAAAGGCTGCGCGCGTGCGCATGGACTTGACCTCGCCAGTCAGCGGGTCCAGTTCTTTCAGCGCCCCGCATCCGCACAAGTGGCCCTCCAGCCACGCAGCCCAGAAGGTGACATTCGGGGTGCGGAGGCTGTTGAGTGCGAGCGCGTTGACGTGGCCGGGCGGAGAGTTGCTGTGCATTCCGGCGAGATGTTCGGCGATCAGTGACTGCATTTCCGGAGACGACAGATCGTCTGGACGAACGTCGATGTGCATGGTGCGGCCTTCTGTGCGGCCTAACGGATCGGGCTACAGCTGCGAGAGCCCGGGCCACCCGAGCCCCGCCGAAGCCCCAACGCAGCATGCCAGACGGCACCGCGGACCGGAAGCGCAAACCGGGCTCTCGCCAGCCGCAAGCTCTTGTTAGTCCGACTTGTTCTGGCTACGATCTGGCCAGATGCGCTATGAGCTCGTTTTGGCCCCGCAGGCCGTCGAGGATCTGCGCGGCCTCACTGCTCGGGCGCGTTCGGAGGTGCGAGGCGCCATCGGGCGGTACCTCCGCCACGAGCCGACAAAAGTCAGCAAGAGCCGCATCAAGAGACTGAGGGGCTTGGCGCAGCCCCAGTTCCGCTTGAGAGTGGGCGAGATCAGGGTGTTCTATGACGTCGTCGACCAAGCCGTCCAAGTCCTCGCGATCGTCAGCAAGGCGCAAGCGAGCGCGTGGCTCGAAGAAAGCGGCACGCCGACTGAAAACGGTGGCTCTGGCGAAGATGAAGGATGACCTCTCCCGCTACCTCCGCCTCGCCGCCGATGAGGAGATCGTGATCACGAAGCACGGGCGCCCAGCGGGGGTGCTCATCGGGTTCGAAGATGAGCAGGCCTGGTTGGACTACCGACTCGAGCACCATCCCGAGTTCCTGACCAGGATCGCCCAAGCGCGCGAAGCCTTGCTCGCCGATCGCGGCGTCAGAATCGAGGACGTCGGCACGTAGCCAGGTCGGGCTAACGACTTGGGCTTCAGCAGCGAGAACCCGCGCCGCGTTGTTGATTGATTCGACGACGCATGATGCCAGACGCCCCAGGCGGTGGACAGACCAAAACGGGTGATCGACAGCTGCAAGCCCTTGATCCTCATCCAGGCCCCCCTCCTGCACCTACTCGACCCCGAGTAGGCTGGACGGCGGTCACAAAGCGCACATCCGCGCAGGAGGAGGACCATGCGATTCTACACCGGACAGCATCAGCACTACTGCGGCATCGATCTTCACGCCGCCACCATGTACGTCTGCATCCTCGACGCTGCGGGCGAGATCCGCGTCCACCGCAACGTGAAGTCGAGCCCCGAAGCGCTGCTCGAGATCGTGGCGCCCTACCGCGACGGCCTCGTCGTTGCCGCCGAGTGCACCTTCACCTGGTACTGGCTCGCCGATCTCTGCGCGAAAGAGAACATCCCCTTCGTCCTGGGCCACGCGCTCGCAATGAAGGCGATCCACGGCGGCAAGGCCAAGAACGACAAGATCGACTCGCACAAGATCGCCGTGCTGCTCCGCGGGGGCATGCTGCCGCAAGCCTATGTCTACCCCGCCGCGATGCGCGCGACGCGAGACCTGCTGCGCCGCCGGCTCCACTTCGTGCGCAAGCGCGGCCAGCTCCTCGCCCACATCCAGAACACGATCCACCAGTACAACCTCGACCCGTTCGGGAAACGCATCGCGTATCCCGCCCCTCGCGAGGGGCTGCTCGAGCACTTCCCGGATCCCGCCGTGCGCAAGAGCGTCGAGGTCGATCTCGCTCTGCTCGAGCGCTACGACGCGCTGATCGCCGATCTCGAGCTCACGATCGTGCGGCACGCCAAGCGCCACGACGCCGACGCCTTCCATCGTCTGCGTTCCGTCCCCGGCATCGGCAAGATTCTCGCGCTCACCCTGCTCTACGAGATCCACGACGTCACCCGCTTCGAGCGCGTGCAGCAGTTCGCATCGTATGCGCGGCTCGTGAAGTGCGCCCACGAGTCCGCGGGCAAGAAGCTCGGCAGCGGCGGCGCAAAGCAAGGCAACGTCCACTTGAAGTGGGCCTTCTCCGAAGCCGCCGTGCTCTACCTGCGCCACGGCGCCGACGGCAAGAAGCTGCTCGCGCGACTCGAGCGCAAGCACGGCAAAGGCAAGGCGCTCTCGATCCTCGCGCACAAGATCGGCCGCGCCGTCTACTACATCCTCGCGCGGGGCACCGTGTTCTCGCCCGAGAAGTTCCTGCACGCCTGACGAGCCGAGCGCCTCAGTGGCCACCTCAAAACCGGCCAGTCGTGGCCGGGTCAAAACCGGCCAGTCGCGCGTCCGGGACAGGGTCTGTCTACTTCGAATCGCCTGAGTCGTGCAAGTCCTGCCCTCCGGTCCGGGTGCGAAAGCTGCGCGGCCCGCACTTGATCACGTGGCCGTGGTGGAGCAGCCGGTCGAGCATCGCGCCAACGGCGGCGTGATCGCCGAGGAGCTTGCCCCAATCGTCGACGGGTCGGTTGGAGGTGAGCAGCGTCGAGGCGCGCTCGTAGCGGCGCATCACGAGCTCGAGCAGATCCTCGCCGGCGGACGGCGGGA
>VGXI01000272.1 GCA_016873475.1 bacterium
CCCACGAGTGTCACGAGGAAGCGCTTCGGGTTCGCATCATGGAGCTTGAAGCTGAAGTGTCAGCGCTCACGACGCGCATCAAGGAACTCGAGAGCACGAGCATGCTCCTCGCGTATCCGGCGGACACCCCCTACGGGGCGTTCCTCCGGTCGTGGGATGCAGATCTCCTCTCGACGCCCGAAGAGCGCGACTGGGCGATGGCCTTCTTGGACGACTTCACCATCATGCTCAATCCTGGCGACATCTACTGGCTTCATACCCAGTGCCAGGATGGCATCTGGCAGGGGTGGTCGTACGACTACTTCCTGGCCAGGGCGCGAATGCTCGAAGCGCGGGGCTACAACCTCTCGATCGAACTTCCGCCGGATGATGCGGCATACCTCGCGACCTACTACGACGAAGGGTGACCTTCAGCGCCCAGGCCATGACGTGCCGCGCGTTGCTGCTGGTGCACACCGCGCCGCCGGTCTGGCCGGCCAGCGCCTTCACGCGGCCGGAGGTGTTCATGTAGGCCACGACCAGCAGCCGCGGCCCGTAGCGCTCGCGCAGCTGCTCGAACAGCGGCGCGACGTGGAACTCCTTGGCGAACAGCTCCATGGTGCAGCCGGCGCGCGGGTTGGTGATCCACACCTGCTGGTGGCTGTGCGCCAGCGTGGCGATGGACTCGGCCATGAAGTGCACCGCGCTCTCGACCACGTGCTCGGCCTGTTCGTGCGCCGCCGCCTGCAGCGCCAGCTCGTAGCTGTCCGCGATGCGCCCGCCGTAGCGCTCGACCAGCTTCACGATCTCGCCGCCCCTGTTTTAGTGCGCCAGCAGCATCATGCGCGGCCCGAAGTGCGCCAGCGCCGGCTTCAGGTAGTGGTCCATCCACGGCAGCACCGACTCGGGCGTGCGGTCGGGCAGCGCCAGGTACTCCTCGGCGTACGGGCGGAACTCCTCCTGGTAGCGGTCCAGCGGCAGGTCGACTTGGCAGATGGGCATGCCGGGCCGGATCTGCAGGCCCGACAGGCGGATGGAGCGGTCGAGCGTGCGGGGGCTGGGCACGGCGGGGCCTCGGAGGTCGAGCCGGGAGTGTAGAGCAGGGAAGGGGGCGGCGCAGGGGGCGCGAACCAGGGGAAGTGCGTCACGCGCGCCGCGTGCATCCGACTGGCTTGCTGGATGACGGTCCCCCGAGGGTCCCGCACGCCGCATCGCCCGGTGGCCGCCGCCGACGCCTGGCGGCCCCGCCGCCCGGAGGCGACGGTGCTGTACCGCACCGTCGCCGGGCACCTGGCGGACTTCCTGGCCGCGGCCGAGCCCGCCGACGGCCGCCCCGGCCTGCCCGGCTTCGTGCGGCGCGAGTTCCGGGCGTACCTCGAGTGCGGCATCCTGGCCCGCGGCTTCCTGCGCGTGCGCTGCGGCGCCTGCCGGGAGGACGTGCTGGTGGCCTTCTCGTGCAAGGGCCGCGGGATCTGCCCCTCGTGCGGCGGCCGTCGCATGGCCGACGCGGCGGCGCACCTGGTGGACCGCGTGCTGCCCCCCGTGGCGGTGCGGCAGTGGGTGCTGACGCTGCCCTTCCGGCTGCGCTTCGTGCTGGCCTTCGACCGCGAGCTGTGCCGGGCGGTGCGGGCCGTCTTTCTCGACACGCTGCTGGGCGCGCTGCGGCGACGGGCGCGGGCCCAGGGCGTGGCCGACGGCCGCGGCGGGGCGGTGGTGGTGGTGCAGCGCTTCGGCGGCGCCCTCAACCTCAACGTGCACTTCCACGCGCTGGTGCTGGACGGGGTCTACGAGCCGTCCGGCCCCGGCGGCCGGCCGCGCTTCCACACGGCACGCCGCCTGCGTCGTTGGGAGCTGGAGGACGTGCTGCAGGCGGCGCGGGCGCGCATCCTGGGCCTGCTGCGCCGGCGGGGCAAGCTGGAGCCGGAGCCCGACGCCGAGCCCCCGGGCCTGCTGGACGAGCTGGCGGCGTCCTCGATCACGGGCCGCGAGGCGATGCGGCGGGGCGCGCAGCCCGGTCCCCCGCCGCCGCGCGAGCCGCGCGCCTTCTGCGTGGAGCAGGAGGGCTTCAGCCTGCACGCAGGCGTGAGCGTGCCGGGCGGCGCGCGCCAGCGCGAGGCGCTCGAGCGGCTGTGCCGGTACGTGACGCGCCCGGCGCTGGCGACCGAGCGGCTGCACGAGCGCCCGGACGGGCGCCTGGAGTACGAGCTGCGGCACCCGTGGTCGGACGGGACGACGGCGGTGGTGCTGCCGCCGCGGGCGCTGCTGTCGCGGCTGGCGACGCTGGTGCCGCCGCCGCGGGCGCACCTGCTGACGTATCACGGCGTCCTGGCGCCGGCATCGGCACTGCGGGCGGCCATCGTGCCGGCGGGGCCGGCGAGACGGTCCCGCTGCCGCGGCGGGCCGGCGGCCGCGGCGCCCCGCGCCGGCCGTCACCCCTGGGCCGAGCTGCTGCGGCGGGTCTTCGGCCTGGACGTGCTGCGCTGCCCGACCTGCGGCGGCCGGCGGCGGATCGTGGCGGCGATCACGCGGGGCCCGGTGATCCGGGCGATCCTGGAGTCGCTGGGCCTGCCGGCCGATCCGCCGGTGGTGGCGTCGGCGCGCGGCCCGCCGGAGCTGTCGTGGGACGCGCCCGCGGAGTGACCGGGCTGCGGGCTTGACGGCCGGCGCGAGTGCGGTCAGGCTGCAGCGCGTCGCGGAGGCCGTGGTGATGGTCAGCGAGCAGCCGGGAAGGCGAGGCGGGAGGGGACGCCGGGAGTCGCGGTGCGTCCCCGGGGTGCCGGGCGCTGTGCAGAAGCCGGCAGCGGGGCGGGCGGTGAGCTCAGGAACGGTGGATTCGGGTGCGGCGCGATGCGCTGGCGGAGGTCATGGTCGGGATGAGGGAGAGGTTTGCGGCGCGGCGGCGCGGGGTGGGGGGCTTGAATGTCCTATGCCCCAACACGCTGCTGGGCCTGATGCTGATCGGCGTGGTGCTGTTCAACCACGACGACTTCAGCCGTCTCCACACCGCCTTCGCGGTCGCGTTCTTCGGAGGCAACGCCGTGGTGATGGTCTGGTACTCGCCGAAGAAGGAACTGTGGTTCAAAGTGCTGCTGGTCGGCGGCATCGTCCTGGCCATGGCCGGCTGCTACTGGCTCGACTGGTTCACGCTCTTCTACGCCGAGTGGCTGTCCTTCGGCATCATCGCTGCCCACTACATCCTCGAGTCCCGCGGGATCATCGAGTAGACCCGACGGTCCGAGTTGCGGCGGCGTGCGCGGGAACGCCTCTCGGCCTGTTGAGGGTGGCGGGAATGCACGCTCGGCGACCTCGGGAACACGCTGCGCACGCGCGCGTCGCCGGGCGCGCCCCGGGAGGGTGCCAGGGCTGTCGAGCCGGCCGCGACGTAACGGCACGCAGGGTGCGGTAGAGTCCGCGACCGGACAGGAACCTAGAACCCGACAGGAGGCGCTCGCATGAACCGGAGTCTCGCTCGTTGGATGTCCACCGCGGCCATGGTCCTTGGCTTTCCGTTTGCCGCCAGCGCCGAGGTCTGGGTGGTCAGCAAACTCACGTCAGGGCCCCCC
>VGXI01000273.1 GCA_016873475.1 bacterium
ATAACTTGTCGCCTCGTGACCTCTGTGCTCGGCTCCTTCGGGATTCTCTACCACAGTCAGGGCGAGGCCTACGACCGGTCGCCGCTGATCAGGCCCTTGAGCAGGCCGCCGCCGAGGCCGCCGAGGCCGCGCGATTCGTCGCGGCCACCGCCGGGCGCCAGGCTGCTCGCCTTGATGATGCGGTCGGCCAGGCGGCTGAAGGGCAGGGTCTGCAGGAAGACCTTGCCCGGTCCCTTGAGCAGCGCGAAGAAGAGGCCCTCGCCGCCGAAGAGGGCGTTCTTGAAGCCCCCGATGAACTGGATGTCGTAGTCTACGCTCTCCTGGAAGGCCACCAGGCAGCCCGTGTCCACGCGCAGGGTCTCGCCAACCTGTAGGTCGCGCTCGAGCACCGTGCCGCCCGCGTGGATGAAGGCGAGCCCGTCGCCCGCCAGGCGCTGGAGGATGAAGCCCTCGCCGCCGAAGAGGCCGGCGCCGAGGCGCTTCTGGAAGGCGATCGAGATCTCGATGCCGTAGGCGCTGCACAGGTAGCCGTCGCGCTGGCAGAGCCAGGTGCCGGTCTGCCCGAGGTCGAGCGGGATGATCTTGCCCGGATAGGGCGCGGCGAAGGCCGCGTCCCGCCGCTGGCGGCCCTGGTTCTCGAAGGTGGTGATGAAGAAGCTCTCGCCCACGATCGCGCGCTTGAGGCCCTTCATCAGGCCGCCCTGGGTGGAGGTCTCCATGAGGATGCCGTCCTCGAGGTAGAGCAGCGCGCCCGCTTCGGCGTGCACCGCCTCGCCCGGGTCCAGCGTGACGATCAGGGCCTGCATGTCGTCGCCCTTGACGACGTAGTCGATCTCATGCGCCATGGGGTTCCTCCCAGCCGGTGTCCACTGACAGCATAGCCCGCCGCCCGGCGCCTGGCAATGCCCAGACGCCGCTCGCATTTGCCCTTTGCCGGGGCTTGCGCTACACTGGCGCGCATCGCGCGCGCGACGGCGCTGGGCCGTTCGCGGCGCCGTTGCCCTACGCAGTACCCCCTTCCCCGCGTGAGGAGGCGAAGATGTCGCTCGACTGGCTACCCCGCGATAGCGCGCTCAAGGACCATGCGCTCTTCGGCAAGGAGCACTGGGGGACCAGCGCGCCCTGCACGCTTTACGAGCGCCGGCCATTGACGGATCCGGAGGGAAGACCCATTGCAGGTCTCTACACAGCCTGGATCACGCTGAACAACCCTACCCAGTTCAACAGCTACACCACGGAGATGGTCAAGGGTGTCATCGCCGGTTTCCAGGCGGCTTCCCAGGATCGCAGCGTCGTTGCCGCCATCTTCACGGCCGTCGGCGACCGCGCCTTCTGCACTGGCGGCAACACGAAGGAGTACGCCGAGTACTACAGCCAGCGTCCCCACGAGTACGGAGAGTACATGGACCTCTTCAATACGATGGTGGACGCCATCCTGAACTGCAAGAAACCCACGCTCTGCCGGGTCAACGGCATGCGCGTGGCGGGCGGCCAGGAAATCGGCATGGCCTGCGACCTCACCATCGCCTCGGACCTCGCCGTGTTCGGTCAGGCTGGGCCGAAGCACGGCTCCGCGCCCGACGGCGGCGCCACGGATTTCCTGCCCTGGATGCTCACTGCCGAGAACGCGATGTGGAACTGCGTCTCCTGCGAGATGTGGAGCGCCTACAAGATGCAGATGAAAGGGCTGATCACCAAGGCCGTACCCGTCCTTACGATCGACGGCGAGTTCCAGCGCAATCCGCTGGTGATCACCGACCGCTACGTCGACGACGGCGACATCGTCTACGGTGAGATGAAGCGCGGGGCGGCAGCCGCGGCGGCAAAGGAGCGACTCCAGGCTGGTACCATCGACCTCTCGCCGCTGGACCGGGAGGTGGATGCCATCGTCTGGCGATTCACGAACCTCTTTCCCGCCTGCCTGATCAAGTCCATCGACGGCATCCGCGCGAAGAAGAAGTTCTTCTGGGATCAGGCCAAGCTGCCCAACCGGCATTGGCTGGCGGCGAACATGAGCGGGGAGGCCTTCCTCGGCTTCTCCGCCTTCAACGCCAAGAAGCTCACGGGGCGCGACACCATCGACTTCGTGCGGTACCGACAGCTAATCGCCGCCGGCCATCCCCTCGACGAGGAGCTCTTCGCCGCCGTTCTCGCCAAGCCGCAGGCCTGAGATTCACCCTGCACTTGGGGCCATGCGCTGCGCCAGCAGCTTCTCGTGCCGGTACGCTCCCCAGAGCGCCGCACCATAGGCACCCGCGTGGATGGAATGCGCATGGGTGATGATTGCTGCGGGTTCACCTTCGGCCGCCAGCCCTTCGCCGATCGCCTTGACGAAGCCCTCGTCCCGGGCCAGGCCGCCGGTGATCGCCAGGGGATACTCCGCACCGACGCGCCGCAACAACTTGACGAAACGGCTGGCCATCGAGATGTGGATCCCTTTCAGGATGTTGGCGGTCGTGATGCCCCGGGACACCATGTTGATGACGTCCGTCTCGGCCAGCACGGCGCAGATGCCGCTGACCAGTTCCGGCGCTTCTCCCCGCAACGAGAGCGGTCCTACTTCGTCCAGACCAATGCCCAGATAGCGGCTGATATTCTCCAGGAACTGACCGCTGCCCGAAGCGCACTTTTTTGTCATCGCGTAGTGCAGCACCCGCGATCGCTCGTCGATGCGCATCACACGCCCATGCAGCGCGCCCGCATCGAGGACGGAGCGGCAGCGCGGCATCAAGTGCAGGGCGCCACGGGCGTGTGTGGTCATGCCGTAGAAGTGGCCGGTGCGGAAGTCAACGGGGTCGCCGTCTCCGGTGGAGGCGACGTAGTCCACGCGCTCTCGATCGAGGCGGGCGGTCGCCAGCGCACGCTCGAACACTTCGCCGACCACGTCCCGAAGATCGCGGCGCCGGATCCTTTCCGCGTCCTTGGCGAGCTCCGTGCACCCGTCCGCGTTCACCTGCAGGACCACCACCTTGACCGCGCTGGTGCCGACGTCGATGCCTGCCGTCAAGCTCATGTTGGCTCTCCTTTGAGCGCGGTCGGCGCCGTCTCGGGGCGCTCGCTCTTGCGTTTGGCGAACAGCGCCGCCCCCACCGCCCCGGTGTAGATCGAGTCGCTGTGGATGTTGAGAGCGATCTCCCGCCCGTAATGCTCGTCGACCAGCTTGCGCAGCTGCCCGACGGCCGCCCCGTTCTTGGCGACGCCGCCGGTGAAGGTGAACTCCTGGCGGATGCCCCCTGAGCGGGCGAGGAGCGACATCGCCCGCAGGATGATCGCCCGGTGCAGGCCGGCGAGGATGTCCTCTCGGCGGTGGCCGAGCGCAAGCTTCTCCCGGAACTCGGTACCGGCCCCAACCGTGCAGGTACTCGAAATGCTCAGTGGTCGCCTGGACTGGGAGGCAAGCGGTCCCAGCTGGTGGAGAGCGAGGTTCAACTCGTCTGCGATGTAGCCGAGGTAGCGACCGGTACCCGCAGCGCAGCGGTCGTTCATCTGGAAGGAGTCGACGATCCCGTGCTCGTCGACCTGGATCGCTTTCATGGGG
>VGXI01000274.1 GCA_016873475.1 bacterium
ATAGGCGCCCAGGCGCATCGTGCCCCCCATCTGCACCATGCCCTTCTGCTCCTCCATCAGGCAGATCACGGGTGCCGCGCACTGGGGATCGAACTCCGTGCTGTCGGCGCCGGGCAGGCCGGCGACATGGCGCGCGTACTCGACCACCGCCGCCTGCAGGCCCAGGCAGATGCCGAGGAAGGGCAGGCCGCGCTCGCGCGCCCAGCGGATGGCCGCGATCTTGCCCTCGACGCCGCGATGGCCGAAGCCGCCGGGCACGAGCAGGCCGTCCAGCGGCTCGAGCGCGGCGGCCGCGCCTGCCGCGTCGAGGCGCTCGCTGTCGATCCAGTGGATCGCGACGCGCACGCCGTTCGCCTCGCCCGCGTGGGCGAAGGACTCGATGATGCTCTTGTAGCTGTCGAGATGGTCGACGTACTTGCCGGCGACGCCGATGTGCACGTCGCGCACGCTGCTGCGACTGCCGGCGACGAAGCGCTCCCACTCGGAGAGGTCGGGCTCGGGGGCGTCCAGGCCGAGCAGTTCGACGGCGCGGCGGTCGAGACCCTCGGCGTGCAGGCGCAGCGGCACCTCGTAGATCGAATCCACGTCGCGCGCCTCGATGACGTCCCGCGCGGCCACGTTGCAGAAGAGGCCGATCTTCTCCTTCACCTCCGCCGAGAGCGGGCGTTCCGTCCTGCAGACGAGCAGGTCGGGCTGGATGCCGATCTCGCGCAGATCCTTGACGCTGTGCTGCGTGGGCTTGGTCTTGATCTCGCGCGCGGCGCTGATGTAGGGCACCAGGGTCAGGTGCACGTAGAGGCAGTTCTCGCGGCCCTTGTCGAAGACGAACTGGCGGGCGGCCTCCAGGAAGGGCAGGCTCTCGATGTCGCCCACCGTGCCGCCGATCTCGGTGATCACCACGTCCAGCTCGGGGTCGCGCTCGGCCAGGGTCAGCACGCGGCCCTTGATCTCGTTCGTCACGTGCGGCACGACCTGCACCGTGCGGCCGAGGAAGTCGCCGCGGCGCTCCTTGGTGAGGATGGCGTCGTAGACCTGCCCGGCGGTGACGTTGTTCGGCCGGCCGAGGCTCTGGTCGAGGAAGCGCTCGTAGTGGCCGAGATCGAGGTCGGTCTCGGCGCCGTCGTCGGTGACGAAGACCTCGCCGTGCTGGAAGGGGCTCATCGTCCCCGGGTCGACGTTCAGATAGGGATCGAACTTGAGCATCGACACGCGCAGGCCGCGCTGCTTCAGGAGCAAACCGAGCGAGGAGGCGGCGATGCCCTTGCCGAGCGAGGAAACGACACCACCCATCACGAAGATGTACTTGGTCTTGTGCGCGCGAATCACGGCCGCTCCCCCTGCTGCAACAAAAAACCGGGCGCTGGGCCCGGAACTCCATGCTAGGCCCGCGCCAGCAGCATTGCAACGACTTTGAGGTCCTCGGGGCGATCGACGCCGGGCGCCCAGGTCTGACCGGGCTCCACCCAGATCGGCATCCCGGCCGCCAGCGCGCGCAGCTGCTCGAGGCGCTCGCGGGGCTCGCGCGGACTCGGCGCCAGCGCGACGAAGCGGGCGAGCGCCTCGGCGCGGTAGAGGTAGACGCCCGCGTGCAGGAGCAGGGTCTCCAGCGGCGCCGGCGGCGCGACGAGGCGGCGCCGGAAGTCGCGCGCGCAGCCGTCGGGGCCGCGCAGCAGCTTGACGCGGTCGGGATCCGCCAGGTCGCCGGGCGCCAGTGGCACGCCCACGGTGCCGAGCGGCAGCTCCGGCCGCGCCTCGAGGCGCGCGATGAGGGCCGCCACGGCCGCGAGATCGAAGAGCGGTTCGTCGCCCTGCAGATTGAGGACGAGACCCGGCCAGCCAGCCGCCGCCTCGGCGACGCGGTCGCTGCCGCTGGCGTGGCCGGGGTCGGTCAGGCAGGCCTCGAAGCCGAGGCCCTGGACGTGCTCGAGAATGCGCCGATCGTCGGTGGCCACCCGGGGCCCGACGATGCCGGGCAGCTGGGCCGCGCGCCGGCAAACGCGCTCGATGAGCGTCTGCCCGGCGAGGTCCGCCAGCGGTTTGCCCGGGAAGCGGCTGGAGCCCATGCGGGCCGGGATCACGACGAGGGTGGACAGGGTCGCCTCCGGAACGCCTCGCCCCCAACGCAAACGGCGGACCCGGGGGCCCGCCGCGCGGCACAGGGAGTCGGGCCCGCCTAGCTCGGCAGGACGTTGACGATCTTGCGGTCCTTGCCCTTGCGGGCGTACTCGACGGTGCCGTCGACCAGGGCATAGAGCGTGTCGTCGCCCCCGCGGCCGACGTTCTGGCCGGGCAGCAGGTGGGTACCGCGCTGGCGGACGAGGATCGAGCCCGCCCTGACGAGCTGGCCGGCGAAGCGCTTGACGCCCAGGTACTTGGGCGCGCTGTCGCGTCCGTTCCGGGAGCTGCCGACGCCTTTCTTGTGTGCCATTTCAGCCTCCTCGCCCTAGGCGATGCCCTTGATGCGGATCTCGGTGAAGCCCTGCCGGTGGCCCTGCAGGCGGCGGTACTTGTTGCGGCGTTTCTTCTTGAAGACGAGGATCTTGCGGGCGCGACCGTGGCGCAGGATCTCCGCCTGCACGCGGGCGCCGGCCACGTAGGGGCTGCCGAGCTTCATCGCCTCGCCCTCGCCGAGCGCCATAACCTCATTGAACTCAACGGCATCACCGACGCTGCCGTCCAGGCGTGGCACCCTGAGCACTTGCTCGGGGCTCACCTTGAACTGCCGGCCGGCCATCTTGACGAGCGCGTACACGGACTGCCTCCTCCACCTGGCGACCAAAGCGTTTGAAATACACCACTTGTCCCCGGCTGTCAAGGGGGGCCGGGGAGGATTGCTCAGCGGCTGACCGCCGCCACCAGGTCCCGGCCCGTCTCCAGGGCCGTGATCTCGTGCTGCTCCCGGTGCAGGCGCGGATCGTCCAGCAGGTGCAGCTCCACCTTGTGCGCTTCCTGGATCTCGCCGAAGGTGTCCAGCCGCTGCTGGCGGATGAAGTGCGCCAGCACCGGGTTGACCCGGATCTGGTACTTGCGCTCGCGGCAGCGGGTGGCGATGCGCCGGATCGTCGTCTCCAGCCTGTTGGTCAGGCTCTCCACCGACATGATGTGCCCGCGGCCCTGGCAGTAAGGGCAGTCCTCGCTGAAAATGTGCAGCAGCGTGGGCCGCACGCGCTTGCGGCTCATCTCGATCAGGCCGAGCGGGCTGATGTCGAAAACCTTCGTGCGCGCGCGGTCCTGCCGGATGTAGCGCTTCAGCTCGGCGACGACCTTGTTCTTGTCCTCCTGGCTCTCCATGTCGATGAAGTCGATGACGATGATGCCGCCGATGTCGCGCAGGCGGAGCTGGCGGGGGATCTCGCGGGCGGCCATCAGGTTCGTCTGGAGGATGGTCTCGGCCTGGTTGCGCTTGCCGACGTACTTGCCCGTGTTGATGTCGATCGCGGTGAGCGCCTCGGTGTGGTCGAATACGAGGTAGCCGCCGCGCTTGAGCCAGACCTGCCGCTGCAGACTCTGCTCCAGTTCGCTGCTGATGCCGAAGG
>VGXI01000275.1 GCA_016873475.1 bacterium
GGGGGATGTCGAAGCCGGCGTTGAGGGCCACCACCTCGCCGGTCGCCGCCTCGTAGTGCAGCGCGTAGAGCATGCCCGCGAAGCTGTCCCAGGCGCCGGCGCACAGCACCGTCTGCGCGAGCGCAATGGTCACGGCGGCGTCGGCCGAACTGCCGCCTGCCCGCAGCGCGGTGGCGCCGGCCTGGATCGCCTTCGCCCCCGAGGTCGCAGCGATCATCGCCTGAGCGCGCGCGCAGGCCCCCTTGGGTTGGCCGTAGCCGGCAGCGGCCGCGCCGGCGCAGGGCGGTCCCGGCTCCTCGGCCAGCGCGTAGGCCATGATCGCCACCGCGGCGACGTTCTGCGCGAGGGCCTTGCCGTCGATCTTGTCGAAGGTGTCGGCCGGGCTGTGGTGGTAGTCGAAGTAGCGCGCCGAGTCGACCCGGTGCCCGATGCCGACCACCCCTTGCTCGACGAGAGTGGAGATGTCGACGCCGCTGCCGCCAGGCCCGATGTCGGCCGCGTCCAGGAGCGCCAGCAGCGGGGCCGCGAGCGCGCGCAGGCGCAGGACGGTGAGCGAGTCGGCCTCCACCGAGAAGCCGACGGGCCGAAAGCCCCCCGAGTCGCATTCGAGCGCCGCGCGATGGCAGGCCATCTCCTCCGCGTGGGCCGCGGCATAGGCCTTGCCGCCGGCCTGGGTCTGCTCCTCGTCCGCGAACAGGACCAGGCGCAGCGTGCGACGCGGGACGAGTCCCAGCTCGCGCAGCAGGCGGACGGCTTCCCAGGTGATGATGCAGCCGGCGCCGTCGTCCATGGCGCCGGTACCGACGTCCCAGGAGTCGAAGTGCCCGCCCACGAGGACGATCTCCTCGGGCCGCTCGCGACCCGGCAGCTCGGCGATGAGATTGGCCGCCTCCGCGTCGGGTAACCGTAGTGCGCCGAGCCCGAGGCGCACCCGGATCGGGATGCCCCGGTCGGCGAGGCGGTGGAGGCGGCCCGTATCCTCGAGAGTCAGGGCGGCAGCGGGGATGCGCGGCAGCGCCGGGTCATCGGCGTAGCGCATGACGCCCGTGTGGGGCGTCGCCAGGCTTGCACCGGTGACCGCGCGGATCAGGCAGGCGATCGCCCCCTGCTTGGCGGCCGCCTGCGCGCCCCGCGAGCGATACTCCACCGACTTGCCGTAGCCTTCCCAGCCCTGATCGAAAAGGACGATGCGCCCCGCGGCCTCGCTGCCGCGCTCTGCGAGCTCGTCGAAGCTCGAGACGATGAGCAGCTCGCCCTCGATCCCCGCCGGCGGCGTGCCGACCGTGCCGCCCAGGCCCAGCAGCGTCAGGCGGAAGCGCAACGGCTGGACCAGACCTTCGCCGGGCGCCGGCCCGACGATCGCCTCCCCCCACTCCTCGCCGCGCACCCAGTGCGGGACCAGCACGGGCTCCGCCCGCACATTGGCCAGGCCGTCTTCCTTCAGCTTGGCAAGCGCCCAGGCGGCAGCGGCCGCGTGCTCCGGCGAGCCGCTCAGGCGCGGGCCGAAGGTGTCGCAGAGCTCGGCCAGCCGCCGCGCGGCACGGTCCGAACCGAGCGCCGCATCGATGATGCGCCGGGCGACGGCCGTGTCGGCGGGCGCCGGCGCCGAAGCGCTGAGCGGCGCGGCCGCCAGCGCCACGATGAACCCCGGCAAGAGCAGCGCAAGGCGCGCGGCGCGGAAGCCTGCGCGGCGCGGGGTAAGGGCGCAGGCACGTTTCATCCGAGTCACTCCTCTCAAGGGCTCCGAGCCGAACGCCTAGGGTACGCGATCGGCCGCCGAATGTCGCCTCCGACAGTAATGCACCTCACCCATGGACTCGTGCGGCCTCACGCGAGGCAGCGTCTCCGCCTCGAGTGCCGGGCGGATCGCGCAATCATCCACCGCCCGGAAGCTCGAGCCCTGCCCATCATGAGCGCTAGAAGAGCGCTGTGCCCCACAGCATTGCGCAGAACTCGCGCCAGGGCAGCAGCTCGATGCCGTCCTCGGTCTTGCGGTGAGCCGTGTCGCGCGAGACGAGTAGGCTGCGGCGCGGGCGGTGTTCTTCCTTGAGCGCGCGCAGGCCCTTGAGATCATCGCCGCGGACTTGCTCGGTCGCCTTGCACTCGACGGCCAGCTCCATGTCGCCCACGATGAAGTCGACTTCGAAGCCCGAACTCGTCCGCCAGAAGCTCAGCGCCTGGTCGCGCCGCGTGTAGGCGAGAAAAGCGCGCAGCTCGTTCAGGATGAAGTGCTCGAAGGCCCGGCCGAAGAGATCGGTGCCGGCGCCGATGGCCGTCGCTTCGGGATGGAGCTGATTCGCCACCCCGATGTCGAAGAGATAGAACTTCGCCGTGTCCACGAGGCGTCGCTTCTGGCGGCGACGCCAGGGCTCGAGCGTGAAGCCGAGCAGCGTGTCCTCCAGGATCTGGTAGTAGCTGCGCACCGTGCCGGCGGAAACGCCCGTCTCGCGCGCCACGCTCGTGAAGTTCACCTGCTGGCCATGACCGAGTCCGACGACCTGGAGGAAGCGCGAGAAGGCCGGCACGTTGCGCGTGGCCGACTCGTCGATGATCTCCTGCTTGATGTAGTTGTTCAGGTAGGCCCTGAGCAGGGGGCGGGCATCGTCCACGCGATAGTGCGCCGGCAGCGCGCCGTGGTTGAGCAGGCGAAGCAGGTCCACATCGCCGATCTCGCGGCTGGTCAGGGGCAGCAGGTGGAAGTCGATGGCCCGGCCGCCGAGCAGGTTCTTCGCACCGCGGCGCAGCTTGCGCGCGCTCGAGCCGCAAAGAATGAAGCGCGTGCCGCTGTTCTCGAGCAGCCAGTGGATCTCCGGCAAGAGCCCCGGCACCTGCTGGATCTCGTCCACCACGACGACGGCCGGCCGCTCCCCCAGGACCTGCTCGCGCAACAGGTGCGGCCGGACCGCCAGCTCGGCGCTCAGTGCAGTGTCGAGGAGGTCGTAGAAGCGCGCCGCCGGGAAGCGCTCGCGCAGGTAGGTGGTCTTGCCCGTCTGCCTTGGGCCCCAGAGGAAGGCGGCGCCGGAGCCCGTGCGAGGGTTGGGCACCCAGGTCAAGTCTAGATCACGCTTGTAGTTAGACAATTCTATGGACATGTTCGGATTATCGTGCAAATCGTCAGCCTGGTCAATGATTTTCCAAGCCTCTTACGCCCCTGCCGCTGATCGGGAGACCGTGGAGGTCGGTGGACTGCCTCCTGCTTCGCGCCAGGAGTTCACATCTCCGCGTGGTAGGGGCAAGCCGCGAAGTGCCCGCTGGCCACCTCGGCCAGCGGCGGCCTCGCCTCCGCGCAGGCCGGCCGCGCAATCGGGCAGCGCCCGCGGAAGACGCAGCCGCTGGGCTTGTTGATTGGCGTGGGCACGTCGCCCTCGAGGATGATCCGCCCCGCGCGCGTCTTGCCGGGATCGGCGAGCGGCACGGCCGACAGCAGCGCCTTGCTGTAGGGATGCCGCGGCCGGTGGTAGACCTCCAGCGCCGGCCCCCC
>VGXI01000276.1 GCA_016873475.1 bacterium
TTTTTCGTGTCCCTCCGGCAAGCGTGCTGAGGCCATTTTCCCCGCGATTTTTCGGACTGCCGTGGCGCCAGCCTGAGCCGCGCGGCCCGGTTGGGCGCGGACATCGGGGCGGCCCGAGCCAGAGCGGTGGAGTTGCTTCGGCGCTACGCGGCCGCCGCGACGGACTGACGGTAGTTCCATGGGAGCCACTCGGCGGGATGAGCTGCGACGTCTTTCGGGTGCGCCATCAGCGCGCGCAGGTAGTCGAATGGGCTTTCGCCGCATAGCTCGGCCGTGTGGATGAGGCTCATGAAGACGTCCCCGACGTGAGCGCCGCGCTCGGTGCGATAAAAGAGCGAGTTCTTGCGATGCATGATCGCCTTCTTCAGAGCGCGCTCGCAGATGTTGTTGTCGAGCGGCGCACCGGGGACGCGCAAGAACTGAGTGAGCGCGTGCCAGTGCTTGCGCATGTACTCGATGGCTTCGCCGAGGCCCGAGTTGGGCTCGACGAGCTTTTCCTCGAGCTGCGCACCGAGCCACTCCTCGAGCTCGGCCATGATCGGCCCGCTTTGCTGCTGGTGCCACTCGAGCCGTGCTTGCGGCGACATCTTCTCTTCGCGGGCGATCGCATCGTTGCGGTAGACGTCACGCAGTTGCTCGAGGACGTGCCGGCACTGGTCCGGGAAGTTGGCGAAGACGTCGACATAGCGCCGCCGAGAATGCGAGAGGCAGTTGGCCAGGATCGTCGCGAAGTCATCAGGCAAGTTGCGCGAGATACCATCACACATCTGGACCGGCGGGCTGAGGCCCGAGGCACGGTGACCGAGGACGGAGCGGAGATTCTCGCCAGCGTGTCGATGTCCGGTGAAGAACACCGCGATGCGCTGACCGCCGGCAAGCGCCACGATGCCCGTCGTGAAGATGCCCGTGCGCTCCGACGAGCGCTCGCCGCTCGCCGCGTTTGGGGTCTGGGTCTTGGCGCTTCCGCCCATCAGCGTGAGCACCTTCATGGTCGTGTCGTCGTTGTGCACGACCTCGCCCTGGGCGGCCTGGTGGATCAACTCGTCGTAAGCCGTCTCGGGCCCAGCCAGGTGTCGGCACAGGACGTCCCACTGCGTGGTGGCAGGCAGCGGGACGCCAAGGCCGGCCTGCAGCTGCGCGAACCGATTGAACGGCAGCCCGTAGCCATAGCGAAGCAGCGCGATCATCACGGCGACCGTGACGTCGTACTTGGGCTGCTCGACAACAGCCCCAGGCGTGCTCGGCGCCTGCTCGACTGGCTCCTTGGCCTTGGCCGCACGCGGCTGCTTGCCAGTGCTACCAGCCGCACACGCCGTGAACACCTCGCCGCAGGTGCTGCAGCGAAATCGCTCATACTCGTCCTGCTGGCCTACAACCGGCGCTTGTCCGCGTAGACGGATCAAGGTCAACGGAGCCCGCTTGCCCAGCGTGCCCCGCTCACAGCCTGGACATCGATCCCCTGCGTGCAGCGTCGGGTGTTGAATGCTGTTCTTCGTCGCGCCTGGATAGCGCGAAGTGGGGTTCTTGCCATGTCCCTTGCGTTTCGGCTTGTTCCCGGCCGCGAGCGCCTTGGCTTCCTTGGCGTTGTTCTTCTCGTCGCCGCACACGTGCCCCGTCTTCTCGGTGCTCGCACCGAAGATCATCCTTCTCAGGCGCACGATGGTGACCCTCTTGGTCTCGAGCGCGCCCACCACGAACACGAGCACGTCGATCACGCTCAGCAGGAGCTTTCGCTCCGAATCGCCGAGCGCCGCACGCTCGACGATTTTCTTGGCCTCGGACAGATCGAGCTCGGCGAGCTGAGCGGGCGCTCGCGTCATCCGAGCCTCGACAGGCGCTCGCGGAAGTCGCGCACCAAGGGCATACCGAGCACCTGCTTTTTTGATCGATTCTGCTGCCAGGTCGCCGCGTCCTTGCCACGCCCTGTCGTCATGCCGAGCACCACCCAGTTGGCGGCGCGATAGCAGGTGCCGCGATTCCGATCGAGATCCACGAAGGTCTTTCCGAAGTAGATCGGGTGCGCGTAGAGGCGCTCCCAGTCGGAGGACAGCCTCCGGGCCATGTGCCCGAGCAAGTGCGATGCGAGATGCGGCACCTTGACCCAGGGCAGGATCAGAAACCGGCTGTTGTAGGCGAGCAGCCGGAGATTCTTCCGCCGCGCGTCCAGAGACCAACCGATGTAGCGATCACGCGCGCCCAGGTGGCGAGGCGCGCTCGACCACGTGAAGCACGCGATCGGCCGGCTCTGTGCATACGCCACGTACTTGAGCTGCTCGCCGACCGGTTGCGTGTAGCGCAAGTAGTGGTGCGCCTCGAGCAGCCCGCGGCAGAGCTTCTCTTCCTCGGTCCGGCGTACCTGACGAATCTCGAGCGGCCCGAGCTCGCGGAGGCTGCACACGAACGGCGTCTCGTCGATCTCGACCGGCTCCGGCCGCGGTCGCTGCAGCAGTGGATTGGGCGGTCGCTTCCGGATCGGTGGCAGATCGATGTGCCCCGACCGCGCCAGCGCCAGCATCAGCCCTCGGCACACCATGTCTCGCAGCGCGCCGTTGCCCTGCCGCCAATCCCACTCCTCACAAACCAGCGCGCTGAGCTTCCGCCGGCTCGCTTTTGGCGAGCGGGCGATCAGCTCGCGCAGAAACGCGACATCCGTCTCGCTGATGCTCCTGCCGCGGTATCGCAACACCTCGGTCACGCCATCGTGTTTGCCATACCGCGATTTGGAACGCAAGAGGGAACGTGGAGACCGCGCTTGCTCAGCTGGGCGGACTCACGCTGCGCCAGACCGGCGCTGCTCGCGTCGCGCTCGGGTCGCCCCCGAACAAGAGCACGCTCAGCTCGTGCGCTCGGATGCTCGTCGCCGCGCGGCTCTCACTCGCCTCGGGCCAGCAGCGAAATCTTCCGGTGCTCAATCGCTTGTGGCAAAGCCAAAAGCCCTGGCCGTCGTACACCAGAACCTTTACCGCGGTGCCGCGCCGATTCCGAAACACGTACGCCGCGCCGGAGAATGGATCGGCGGCGAGCTGTTCCCGGCACAACCGCGCGATGCCGTCGATCCCGCGCCGGAAGTCGACGGGCTCGACGGCCACGAGCACCCGCATCTGCGGCGTGATCTGGATCACCCAGCCCGGCTCCAGAATTCACGACACAGCCCGGCCACGTCGAGCTCGCCACCACCGGCCAGCCGGATCAGCAGCTTCTCGCCGCTCGAGCCCGCCAGCTCCACGACCGAGCCCGCCGGAGTGGCGCCGATGGCCAGCCCGCCGCTCAGCTCCACGAACGTCGATGCCAGCCCCTTCATCGGCTTGCCCGCTGCCCGCACCCGCGCCTTGAGCGAGTCGTAGTTGACGCGCAGTCCCCGAGACGTCGCGTACACCCCGTGCTCGCGGGCAAGCGCCACCGCCGCGCGCCACAACGGCTCCGGCATCCGGCCGCGATTCACCCGGGTTTCTCGCCACTCGTCGATCCGGCGCCGA
>VGXI01000277.1 GCA_016873475.1 bacterium
CCTCGGTGGCGACGTTCACCAGCACGAAGCCGGCGTAGAGCAGGCAGTAGACCAGGAACATCCACAGGCCGAGGCGGGTCTTGTACGGGCTCGCGGGATCGGGTCCCGAATCCCGGGCGGGTTCGTGGAGCATGGGATCCTCCGGGGCGGTTGCGACGACGGTCGTGCCGGCAAACGGGCCGCGGGGCGGCGCCGCGGCAAACCTAGTCTATCGTTGGGGGATTAACAACCCTTGTCCCCGCCCCCCGCGCCGGGCTAAGCTGCGGGCGCACCACCTTCCGGGGGCCCCGATGAAGCGTCTGGTCCTCAGGACCGTCCTGGGGGCCCTGCTGGCGATCGCCCTGTTCACGGGGGTGGTTTTCGTCTACATCCTGCCCGCCTTCGACCGGGTCATCATGGATCAGAAACGCCTGATGATCCGCGAATTGACCGAATCGGCCTGGAACATCCTGGCCCGCTGCCACGCCGACGAAGAGGTCGGCGCGCTGACCCGCGCCGAGGCCCAGGCCGCCGCCGTCTCCCAGGTGCGCGGCCTGCACTACGGCCAGGGCAGCAAGGACTATTTCTGGATCATCGACGAGCACCCGCGGATGATCGTCCATCCCTACCGCCCCGACCTCGAGGGCAGCGACCTGCGCGAATTCGCCGACCCGCGCGGCAAGCGCCTGTTCGTCGAGATGGCCCGCGTGGTCGCCGACCAGGGCGCCGGCTACGTCAGCTACCGCTGGCAGTGGAAGGACGACAGCCGCCGCATCGTGCCGAAGCTCTCCTACGTCAAGGGCTTCGCGCCGTGGGGCTGGATCATCGGCACCGGCGTCTACCTCGAGGACGTGGCGGCCGAGCGCGCGGCCCTGGTCGAGCGCCTGCAGACCGTCTCGCTGGCGATCCTGCTGGCGGTCGCGGGACTGCTGGTGGTCCTGCTGCGCGCGGGGTTCCAGGCCGAGCGCGCGCGCCAGCAACTGGCGGCGGCGCTGCACCTGTCCGAGGAGAAGCACCGCACGCTGGTCGAGTCGGCCGGCGAGTCGATCCTCATGGCGATCGAGGGCGAGCGCCTCTTCGGCAACCCGAGCCTGCTGCGCCAGCTCGGCTACGACGAGGCCGCCTTCGCGGGACTTGACGTGGGCGACGTCGTCCTGCCCACGGCCGCCGAACGCGCGGCCGGGCGCCGAATCTGGCAGGACGTCGCGGCGGGCGCGCCGGCGCCCGCGCCCTACGAGGCGGAGCTGCGCCGCGCCGACGGCGCGACGCTGCGCGTGAACCTCTCGCTCTCGCGCATCGAGGTCCAGGGCCAGGCCGGATTCATGGCCGTGGCCGCGCGCGCCGCGGCGGCCCGCGACGTCGAGCCGGCCGACGCCGGCTCGGCCGGGGAACTGGGAGCGGCCAACCGGCGCCGGTCGCTGATGGCCGCGCTCATGCTCACCCATGGAACGCCGGCCGGCGAGGTGATGCGGCTGCTGTCCAACCAGGCCGAGGCCGTGACGCGCCGCAGCCTCGCCCTGGCCGAGGCCGAGCTGGGCCCCGCGCCCGGGACCTGGGAGTTCCTGCTGATGGGCAGCGTCGGCCGCGGCGAGGTGAGCCTGCTGACCGACCAGGATCACGCGATCATCCACGACGACGCGCCGGGCCTGGCCGACTACTGTCTGCGCCTGGGCGCGCGCGTGGCGGAGATCCTCGCGGGCGCCGGCTACGAGCGCTGCCGTGGCGGCATCATGGCCGGCGAGCCGGGCTGCTGCCACGGGCCGGAGGCCTGGCGCGCGACGTTCTCGCGCTGGATCCACACGCTGGAGGCCGAGGATCTCCTGCACGCCAAGGTCTTCTTCGATTTCCGCGCCCTGGCGCACGGCGAGGCGGCGCTGCGCCTGGCGCGCGACCTGCGCGAACACCTGCACGGCGACATCGCCGTTCAGCCCCGCTTCTGCCACCTGCTGGCGCGCAGCATCCTGACCTGCGAGCCGCCGCTGTCGCCCTTCGGCTCCTTCGTGCTCGAGACGCTCGACGGCCGGCGCGCGACCTTCGACGTCAAGGGCGTCCTGGCGCAGATCGTGGACATCGCGCGGCTGCGCGCGCTCCAGCATGGTGTCCGCGAGGTGGGCACCGTGGCGCGGCTGGAGGCTCTGGTCGCCGCCGGCGCCCTCAAGCCGGCCACCGCCGAGACCACGATCGCGGCGTTCCGCTTCCTGCAGGACCTGCGCCTGCGGCACCAGGCCGCGCAGGTGCTGGCGCAGGTCGAACCGGACAACCGCCTCGAGCCCGCCACCCTGGCGCCCGCCGAGCAGGCCGAACTCAAGCGCGTCCTCGGGCACGTCAAGGCGCTGCAGGCGGCCGTCGACCACGATTTCGCGGGGGCGTAGTCACGATGAACGCCGCCGCCACCGGTCCTCTGCTGCTGCTCGGCGACGTGCACACGCGCTTCGGCGTCATCGCCGCCCAGATCGAGCACGCGCGCGAGGTGGCCGGCGTCCTGCCCTGCGCCGTGGTCGTGGCCGGCGACCTCGGCCTGTTCGGCGACGACCTGCGGCGCCACTTCCGCCGTCAGGGCCTGCGGTTCCCGGCGCCGGTCAGCTTCATCGAGGGCAACCACGAGGATTTTCGCGCCTTCGCCTCGCTGGTCGCCGATTACGCCGACGTCCTGACGCACCTGCCGCGCGCCACCGTGCAGCCACTCGGCCCCTGGCGGGCGCTGTGCCTGGGCGGCGCCCGCTACATGGACGCCATGACCACGCCGCGCGGCTGCGAGATCACGGAGCGCGACATCGACGCCTGCCTGGCCTTCCCCGCCGGCGCCGTCGACCTGGTGGTCAGCCACGACTGTCCCTGCGGCATCGGCGTGCCCGGCACCGTGGGCTTCGAGCACCTGGGCCCGCCCGGCATGCCCGGTTTCGAGCGCATCGCCGCCCGCCTGCGCCCGCGCCTGTGGGTTTTCGGCCACCACCATCGCTGGCACGAGCACGAGAAGCTTGGCACGCGCTACCTCGGCCTGCCGGAGAGCTGGCACGGCTACTGCCTGCTGGATCCCGACGGAACGCTGCGCCGCATCGACCACGCCGCGCAACCTGCGGCCGCGCCTAGGCGCTGGAAGCTCCCGGGCCGGCGCTGAGCCGGAGAGCAAATAGGGAAGTCAGCCGGCTGCGGAATCGGCCGCAGGCGTGCGCAATTGAGGCACAATTGATTGTAAGGCAATTAGTTAACACAATACAGCGGCGCCGCGCGAAACATGTCTTGCTTTGTCCTGTGCGGCGAGACATAATGATCTCACATGTTGACAAGTGCTAACAAAACGTCTGGATCACGATGGCCAAGCGACCCGAGGATCTCTTTCGCGAAAACGGTGGCCGACTCCGCATGAACGAGGCCATCGGCCTGGGTATGTCGCGTTACATGCTCTACGCGCTGAGAGACCGGGGAGTCATCGAGCAGGTGAGCCGGGGCATCTACAGGCTCGTCGACCTGCCCCCGCTCGGGAATACTGGGG
>VGXI01000278.1 GCA_016873475.1 bacterium
CCGGGGAGCGGGAGGGCAGCCGAGCGTGATCGAACTCCAGGGCGTCACCAAGCGCTACGAGAAGACCGTGGCCGTGGCGGGCATCGACTACCGCTTTCGGCCAGGCAAGCTGACCGGCTTCCTCGGCCCGAACGGCGCCGGCAAGTCGACGACCATCCGCATGATCATGAACATCATCGCGCCGGACTCGGGGCGGATCACGGCCGGCGGCGAGCCGCTCAGCGAGGCCTTTCGCAACCGGCTCGGCTACTTGCCCGAGGAGCGCGGTCTCTACAAGAAGATGAAGGTGCTCGACCACCTCGTTTTCTCCGGCGGGCTCAAGGGGCTTGCGCGCGGCGAGGCCCGACGCCGCGGCCTCGCCTGGCTCGAGCGGCTCGGCCTCGCCGATCGCGCGCAGAGCAAGGTCGAGGATCTCTCCAAGGGCATGCAGCAGAAGATCCAGTTCGCGGGCACCCTGCTCCACGAGCCGGAGCTCGTCCTGCTCGACGAGCCGTTCAGCGGCCTCGACCCGCTCAACGTCGACGCCTTCAAGGCCATCCTGCTCGAGCTGCGCACGCGGGGCGTCACGCTGATCTTCTCGACACACATGATGGAGCAGGCCGAGCAGCTCTGCGACGAGATCGCGCTCATCGACAGCGGGCGCCTCGTGCTCTCGGGCACCCTGGCTGAGCTGCGCGCGGGCTACGGCCGCAGCAATCTGCGCGTGCGCTTCGCCGGCGACGGCGGCGTGCTGCGCAGCGACCCGCGCGTGGCCAGCTACAGCGAGCCCAAGCCCGGCCTCGCCGAGCTGCGCCTGACCGATGCCGACCAGGTGAGCGCCGTGCTGCGCGACTGGAGCGCCCGCCTGGCCATCGACCACTTCGAGGTGATGGTGCCCAGCCTGCACAATATCTTCATCCACACGGTTACTGCGGGGGCGGGGGCGGGGGCGCGCCAGGAAGGGGGAGCGGCATGGACAAGGTGATGACCGTCTTCATCCGCGAGTACCTGGAGCGCGTGCGGCGGAAATCCTTCGTCATCGGGTTGATCCTGGTGCCGCTCTTCATGAGCGCGGTGATCGTGCTGCCGCTCTGGCTGAGCCGGGTCGAGGAGGAGAAGTCGAGCCGCGGGCTGGTCCTCGACGCCTCCGGGCTCATCAAGAGCGCTCTCGAGACGGCGCTCGCCGCGGACACCCTGGCCACGGGCGAGCCTCGCTACCGCTTCCTCGACGCCGAACTGGGCGACGCGCCCTTCCTGAGCGGCGCCGCGCAGGACTCGGCGCTCAATGCCCTGCTCGACGCCGAGGCCATCGACTGGGTGCTGCGGATTCCCGCCGACGTGCTCGAGCACGGCCGCTGCGAGTACCACGGCCGGGTGGTCAGCAACTTCACCCAGCTCGAGGCGCTGCAGGCCAAGCTGACCGAGCTGCTCCGCGGCGAGCGCCTGCGGCGACTGGCGCTCGATCCGGCGCTGCTCTCGGAGCTGTCCCTGCGCGCCGATCTGCGCACGATCCAGCACAAGGGCGAGGTGACCAGCGAGGCGGGCTTCGAGTCGCTCTACTTCGGCACGCTGACCTTGGTGATGATCCTCTACATGACGATCCTGGTCTTCGGTTCGATGATCCAGCGCAGCATCCTCGAGGACAAGAACCAGCACATCACCGAGGTCGTGCTCTCGAGCATGAGCGCGACGCAGTTCTTCACCGGCAAGATCCTCGGCATCGGCGCCGTCGGCCTCACGCAGTACCTGGCCTGGCTGGTGCTCGGCGCCGGGGCGGCGGCCTTCGGGCTGCTCAGCAGCGCGAACCTGCAGGCCCTGCCGGTGCTGCAGCCGAGCACGCTGGCCGCCTTCGTCACCTTCTACGTGCTGGGCTTCCTGCTCTACGCGGGGCTCTTCGCCGCTGTCGGCGCGATGAGCACGACCGACCAAGAGGCGCAGCAGCTGATGCAGCCTCTGGTCATGCTCCTCGTGCTGCCGCTCGTGATCATGATCTACATCTTCCAGAACCCGGACTCGGCGGTCTCGGTGGTGCTGAGCCTGATCCCCGTTTTCACGCCGCTGGTGATGTTCATGCGGATCAACATCAGTGCGCCGCCGCTCTGGCAGATCGCGCTCGGTTACGGGTTCCTCATCGTGTCCGTGGTGCTGGTCTTCATCATCTCGGCGCGCATCTTCCGCGTCGGCATCCTGATGACGGGCAAGAAGCTCAGCCTCGTCGAAGCCTGGCGCTGGGTGAGGCAGCCTTGACCTCAACGGCGCGCGCGGGCGACGCCGGGGCGGCACTGCGCGTCGGTCTCTTCCAGTTCGCTCCGCGCCTCGGCGATCGCGCGGCGAACCTGGCGACGATCGCCGCCGGCCTGGCGGCGATCGATGCGGAGCTCGTCGTGCTGCCGGAGCTGGCCACCTCGGGCTACGCGCTGCCCGATCGCGAGACGGCCCTGGCCCTGGCCGAGTCGCCCGCGGGCAGCCCCGGCCTGACGGCGCTGCAGGCGCTGGCGGAGTCGCGAGGGACGGCGCTGGCCGTCGGGCTGCCCCTGCGTGAGGGCGAGCGGCTCTACAACGCGGCGGCCCTCCTGCGGCCGGGCGAAGCACCGGTCTTCTACCGCAAGCTGCACCTCTTCGACCGCGAGGCGCTGCTCTTCGATCCCGGCGACCGGCCGCCGGCCGTGACGGCCGTGGGCGCCCTGCGCGTGGGCCTCATGATCTGCTTCGACTGGGTCTTCCCCGAGGTGGCCCGCTGCCTGGCCCTGGCCGGCGCGGACCTGATCGCGCATCCCTCCAATCTCGTGCTGCCGGGCCTCGCCCAGGGCGCGATGGCCACCCGCGCGATCGAGAACGGGGTCTTCGCGGCCACCGCCAATCGCGTCGGGGAGGAGGCCTTCCCCGACGGCGAGCGCCTGCGCTTCACGGGCGGCAGCCAGCTCCTCGATCCGCGCGGCCGGCCCTTGCTGGCCTTCTCGGCCGAGGAATCCCGCGGCGGCGCGGTGACCCTCGTCCCCGCCGAGGCTCGCAACAAGCGGCTGACGCCGCGCAATCATCTCCTCGCGGACCGGCGGCCGGCGCTCTACGCGGGCCTGCTCGGCGATGGGACGCCCGACCGTGCCGGCGACGCCTGACTCCCGGCAGGCGCGCGCCCTGGTGGACGCCCTGCGCCTGCACCTGGCGCCCGCCCCCACGCCGGTGGAGCCGGGTCTGATCGACGCGGCGGTCCTCGTGCCCCTGCTCGATCGAGCCGGACAGCCTGCCCTGCTCTTCTTGCGCCGCGCCGCGTCGCTCCCGGACCACGCCGGGCAGGTGGCCTTTCCCGGCGGCCTGCGCGAAGCGGGCGACGCCAGCCTCGCCGCGACCGCGCTGCGTGAAGCGGCGGAGGAAGTGGCCGTCGATCCCGCG
>VGXI01000279.1 GCA_016873475.1 bacterium
GCGGCCGGTGGGGCAGGCGCCCACCTTGCCGCAAAGACGGCGGCTTTCCTGTCGCCAGCGCCAGCTCGAGGTGCTAAATAGTGGCCTGGGGGCGGCAACAATCCGTCCACCGGAGGCAGCCATGGAGCGCTTCGTCATCGAAGGTCCCGTGAGGCTCGGCGGCCGCGTGCGGGCCGGCGGCTCGAAGAACACGGCTCTGCCGCTCGTCTGCGCGGCGCTGCTCGCGCCGGGCGAGAGCCGGCTCACCAACGTGCCCCGCCTGCGCGACATCCGCACGATGATCCGCGTGCTCGAAACACTCGGCGCCCGCTGCGTCCACGACGGCCACGAGCTGAGCATCGACGCCCGCGAGGGGCCCGGGCGCGAGGCGCCCTACGATCTCGTCAAGACGATGCGCGCCTCGGTCTACGTGCTGGGCCCGCTGCTCGCGCGCTTCGGCGAGGCGCGGGTCAGCCTGCCCGGCGGCTGCGCCTGGGGGCCGCGGCCCGTCGACCTGCACCTGATGGGCATGGAGCGCCTGGGCGCCCGCATCGATCTCGAGCACGGCTACATCCACGCCACGCTGCCGCCGGGCGGCCGGCTCAAGGGCGACGAGATCACCTTCAAGATCTCCAGCGTGGGCGCCACGGCCAACGTGCTGATGGCCGCCGTGCTCGCCAAGGGGCGCACGACGCTGCGCAACGCGGCGCGCGAGCCGGACGTGGTGGCCCTCGCGAACGGCCTCGTCCGCATGGGGGCCAGGATCAGCGGCCAGGGCACGGACACGATCACCGTCGATGGCGTCGAGGGCCTCGCACCCCTCCACATGAGCGTGCCCTCGGACCGCATCGAGGTGGGCACCTTCCTCACCGCGGCGCCGATCACCGGCGGCCGCGTGCGGGTGGAAGGCTGCATCCCGGCCGAGCAGCGCGCGCTGCTCGCCGTGCTGCGCGAGGGCGGCCTCGCGATCAGCGAGGGCGAGGACTGGATCGAGGTGGACGCCACGGCCGGCCGCCTGCGCGCCGTCGAGATGGTCACCGCGCCCTACCCCGGCTTTCCCACCGACATGCAGGCCCAGCTGATGGCCGCCTGCGCGGTGGCCGAGGGCGTGAGCACGCTCACGGAGACGATCTACCTCGACCGCTTCACGCACGTCGCCGAGCTGCGCCGCCTCGGCGCGCAGATCCGCCTCGACGGCAACGTGGCCGTCGTGCGCGGCGTCGATCGCCTGTCGGGCGCGCCGGTGATGGCCACCGACCTGCGCGCGAGCGCGGCGCTGATCCTCGCCGGCTGCGGCGCGGAGGGCGTCACCACGCTCAGCCGCATCTACCACATCGACCGCGGCTACGAGCGCATCGAGGAGAAGCTGGCGGCCCTCGGCGCCAGGATCCGCCGCGAAGAGGAAGCGTGAAGTCCATCGTCATCGGCACGGCCGGGCACGTCGACCACGGCAAGACGCGCCTCGTTGGGCGTCTCACCGGCACGAACACGGACCGCCTCAAGGAGGAGCAGCAGCGCGGCATCAGCATCGAGCTGGGCTTCGCGCGGCTGGCGCTCGGCGACATCGAGGCCGGCATCGTGGACGTGCCGGGGCACGAGAAGTTCGTGCGCACGATGGTGGCCGGCGCGGGCGGCGTCGACCTCGCCCTGCTCGTCGTCGCCGCGGACGAGGGCGTCATGCCGCAGACCCGCGAGCACGTCGAGGTGCTCGAGCTGCTCGGCGTGACGCACGGGCTCGTCGCCCTCACCAAGATCGACATGGTGGACCCGGAGCTGGTCGAGCTGGCCGCCGAGGACGTGCGCGAGTACCTGGCCGGCACGACCCTGGCCGGCGCGCCGATCCTGCCCGTCTCCTCGGAAACGGGCGAGGGGCTGGACGCCCTGCGCGCGGCGCTCGCCACGCTCGCCGCGGCCACGCCCGAGCGCGGCGGGCTCGGGCCCTTTCGGCTGCCCATCGACCGCGTCTTCACCCTGGCCGGCATGGGCACGGTGGTGACGGGCACGAGCTGGAGCGGCAGCGTGCGCGTGGGCGACGCGCTGGAGCTGATGCCCCGCGGCCTCACCGTGCGGGTGCGCAGCCTCCAGGTGCACGACCGCGCCGTAGAGGAGGCTCACGCCGGCCAGCGCACGGCGATCGCCATCCACGGCATCAAGCACGACGAGCTCGCGCGCGGCGAGGTGCTGGTCAGTCCGGGCCGCTTCCAGGCGGGCAACATGGTCACCCTCAAGCTGCGCTGCCTGGCGAGCTGCCCCTGGACGCTCAAGCACCGCACGCGCCTGCGCTTCCACTTCGGCACGCAGGAGATCATCGGCCGCCTCGTGTTGCTCGACCGCGAGTCGCTGCGGGCGGGCGAGGAGTGCCTGGGGCAGGCGCGCCTGGAGTCCCCGGCGGTCTGCGCGCCGGGGGACCGCGCCATCGTCCGCTTCTATTCTCCAATGCGCACGGTGGCGGGCGGCGAGGTGATCGAGGCCACGGCGCCCAAGCGCCGCCACGGCCGCGAGCGCGACCTCGAGGCCGTGAAGCTCAAGGAGGGCGGGGACGCGGCGGTGATCCTCGAGCGTGCGGTGCTGGATGCGGGCGCCGCCGGTCTTGCTGACAAGGACGCCGCGCTCCTCGTGGAGAAGTACCCGGGCGAGGATCCGCTGCCCGCGCTGCTCGCGGCCGGGCGCCTGCTTGCGCTCGGCAAGCGGCTGTTCCATGCCGACGCCGTGGACGCGCTCGCCCGCGGCATCGCGGAGCGCGCCCAGCGCTTCCAGGCCGAGCACCCGCTCGCCTGGGGCCCCGCGCGCCAGAGCCTGCGCGCGGCGCTCGCGCCCGAGGTGCCGCAGGCCTCCTTCCAGCTCCTGCTCGAGCAGCTCGAGCGCGCGGGGAGCCTGCGTCTGCGCGGCGAGGGCGTGCGCGTGGGGGAGGGCGAGCCGGCGCCCACGGGCGCCGCCGCGGCCTGGGTCGAGAAGGTCGAGGCCGCCTGGCTAGCCGCCGGCCTCGCCTCGCCGCCGCTGGCGACCTTTGCGGAGCTGGGCGTGCCCTCGGAGCAGGTGCCCGACCTCGTCGACTACCTGACGGCGAACGGTCGCCTGCTGCGCGTGAACGCGGAGACCCTCGTCCACGCGGAGCCCTTCGCGCGGCTAGTCGAGGGCCTGCGCGCGCTCTTCGCCGAGAAGGACGTGATCACCGTGGGCGACGTGGGCGCGCGCCTTCCGGTGAGCCGCAAGTACTCGGTGCCGCTGCTCGAGCTCTGCGACAAGCTCGGCTACACCGAGCGCCGCGAGTCCGAGCGCCGGCGGGGGCCGCGGCTCTGAGCCCGGCCGCGCATTCGGATGTCGCGGTGCGCTTGTCTACTTCAAGCGCCGCTTTT
>VGXI01000280.1 GCA_016873475.1 bacterium
GAACGTGGGCGTCGTAGAGCGCCCGCTCGGCCGTCCGTTCGCCCCGCAGGGCCGCGGCGATGAGTTCGCTGTCCGGCACGGCGGCTCCCGTCGCTGTCCGTGTGCTCGGCAGGTGAGACACGGCCTTCGGCCGGAGCGTTCGCGAGCGGGCGAAGAAAAGCGGCGACTAGAGGGAAATCACCTTCGTCGCCCCGAGCTGGGCCGCGACGATGTCGCCCATCCCGCCGACGACGCCCACCGCCACCTGATCGAGCGCCTCGAAGTGGTCGAGGCAGGTCTTGCAGAGCACGAGGTGGACACCCACCGCCTCCCAGCGCTTCAGCTCGGTGAGCACGGGCGAGCCGTCGAGGGCCAGCTTGACGCCGTCGGCGTAGAAGCAGACCACCTCCGGCAGATGCCCGTTCGCCTCCACGACCTTGAGCCAGGTCTTAATCAGCTTCTCCTGCAGTTCGGGATCGGCGTCGCCCATGCCGGCGCGCGTGACGAGGACGACCGTGGACTCCTTGGCAGTGCTCATGCAGCCTCCCGCGCCGCTCGGGCGCGCTTGCATCAGTCGCGGCGGGCGACGAGCAGCAGTTCGCCGCCGTCTTGGCCGCTGAAGGGGGTGCCGGCGTGGTCCTCGTAGACCGCTTCAACGGCGAAGCCAGCCCGCGCGAGCAGGTGCTCGGCCTCGAAGCGATACAGCCAGCGCATCGGAAAGGCGTGGACGAGGCTCTCCTCGCCGCCGCCGGGGTGGTGAACGCGATAGATCAGCTCGACCTCCGAGGTCTGCTCGGCGAAGTCGCGGCTCACGATGCGGTAGCCCCGCCGCACTTGGCGGCCGTCGGGCAGGGCGAAGGGCGCCTCCTCGTCGAAGACCGCTTCGCGATTCGGATCGAGGAGGAAGCGTAGCGAAGGATTGAAGAGGTCGAGCACGAGCCGGCCACCGGCGACGAGCTGCTCGCGCACGCGGGCGAGACAGGCCAGCTCGTCTTCGACAGTGATGAGGTGCTGGAAGCTGCGGAAGGGCGCGACCGCGAGCGCAAAGCGCCGCCCGAGCGCGAAGTCGCGCATGTCGGCCAGCAGCAGATGCGCGCGCCGCCGCAAGGGCTCCGGCTCGCGGGCGATCTTCTCGACGCACACCGCGAGCATCGCGCGCGAGCTGTCGATGCCGCAGACCTCGGCGCCGGCGCGGAGCATCGGCAGCATGACGCGGCCCGTGCCGCAGCCCAGCTCGAGCACCGGGCCGCCGGCCGCGGCGGCCAGCGAGCGGTAGAACTCGAGGTCCTTTCGCTCGGCATAGGGGAGAACGTGATCGTAGAACTCGGCGACGAAGCCGTCGTAGCCGCCCTCATCCCGCACCATGGCGCGCCTCCTGCCGTGCCGGGTCCACGGGCAGCCTAGCAGGATCGGCGGCGATTGTCACCCGCTGCTCGGCAAGCTCAGCGCTGGCGGGCGCGGCGATCCAGCACGCGGCGCAGCGCGATATCGAAGGGCAGGTCGGTGGTGAGGGGCTGGTAGTCGATGCGGTGCTCGCGGCACTCGCTCTCGAGCCGGCGGATCCAGGCCGTCACGCGCTCGCCCATTTCGCGGCGGATGAACCAGGGCTGCGTGCGCAGCGTCTCGCCGGTCTCGAGGTCCTCCAGACGCACTTCGCGGCGCAGGTCGAGGTCGCGCTCGAGCGGGTCGAGCACGTGGAAGACGAGCACCTCGTGGCCGCGGTGGCGGAAGTGCTTGAGACCGGCAAGCACGCGCTCGGGCTCGTCGAGCAGATCGCTGATCAGGATGACGAGCCCGCGCCGCTTGACCAGCTCGGCCGCGCGGTGCAGCGTGGCGCCGACGTCGGTGAGGCCGCCCGGCCGCTGCTGCTCGATGGCCGTGAGCAAGTCGTAGAGGTGGCGCCGCACGCTGCGCGCGGGCAGCACCTGGCGGATCTTCTCGTCGAAAGTGACGAGGCCGACGGCGTCCTGCTGGTGGATGAGCAGGTAGGCGAGGCCGGCGGCCAGCATGCTCGCGTAGCGGAACTTGCTCACGCGGCCCGCGTTGCCCGCAAAGTCCATCGAGCGGCTGCCGTCGAGCAGCAGCGTGGCGCGGAGGTTGGTCTCCTCCTCGAAGAGCTTGATGTAGTGGCGATCGGTCTTGGCGTAGATCTTCCAGTCGATCCTGCTCACGCTGTCGCCTGGGTTGTAGGCCCGGTACTCGGAGAACTCCACCGAGAAGCCGTGGAAGGGACTGCGGTGCAGGCCGGCGATGAAGCCCTCGACGACGAGCCGCGCGATCAGCTCCATGCTGTCGAGGCGGCTGAGCGCTTCGGGGTCGAGGAAGCGGCCGAGGCGGGTGGCGACGGGCACGCGCGGCTCCTGGGTTTTCGGGCGGGCGCTATCAAGATCCCGTGGTCTTCATAACTGCCGCTATCTTGACGGGTTACAGCGCTTTTCCCATTATGTCACAAACAGCGAGCGGGGGCCATGACTGAAGTCGGCATCTTCTTCGGCAGTTCCAAGGGCGCGACCAAGCAGGTCGCGCGCAAGATCCAGCACGCCTTCGGCAAGGACGCGGTGCTGCACGACGTGCGCAAGTCCACGGTGGCCGATCTCGCGCCCTTCGATCTCATCGTGTTCGGCTCGCCGACCTACGAGAAGGGTAAGCTCCAGGAGGACTGGTATCCCTTCCTCAAGGCGCTGAAGGCCGAGGGCATCGACCTCACGGGCAAATCGGCCGCGGTCTTCGCCCTCGGCGACCAGAAGAAGTACGAGAAGAGCTTCGCCGACGCCCTGACGCCCCTCGCCAAGAAGCTGAAGAAGCGCGGCGCCCACCTGATCGGCGCCTGGCCCGTCGAGGGCTACAGCTTCAAGGCCTCCACTGCCGTGAAGAAGGGCCGCTTCCTCGGGCTCGTCATCGACGAGGACCGCCAGGCCGTGCTCACCAGCGAGCGCGTGCAGGCCTGGGTCGCCCAGCTCAAGGCCGAGCTGTCCGCGTCGAGCGAGGCGGCGAGCTCCGGCAGCTAGCCCGCCTCCACCAGCGATTCCGCCTGCGCGTTTGCCAGCCGGCCGGGGATGGTCTACACTCGTGGCCTGCCCGGAGGTGATGGGATGCGCCGTGCCCTTGCTCTGCTGCTGCTCGTCCTCCTCGCCGCGCCCGCCTGGGGCTACCAGACCGAGCGCGTGGTGCTGGTCATCATCGACGGCCTGCGCTACAGCGAAGGCCTCGGCGACCCGACGCACGCCCACGTCCCGCAGATGGCGGCGCTCGCGGCGCAGGGCGCGCTCGTCGAGACCTGCCTCAACCTGGGCATCACCTACACCAATCGCGCCGTGCCGGCCATCTGGTGCGGCGGCTACACGGAGATC
>VGXI01000281.1 GCA_016873475.1 bacterium
GGGCGGACTCGACGATCGAGCTCTGGAACAAGGGCGAGGACTTCATGGTCACCCTGCGCGGCGAGCGGCTGCCCGACTGCGGCGCCGTCCCCGCCGACCGCTAGGGGAGCCGGCTCGCCGCGCGCCGTGCGGGCGAGGCGCTCCTCGCTCGCGCCGCCGAGGTGGAAGCCGCCGATCACGGCGTGCAGGCGCTCGCCTGCGTGCAGGGCGAGCGCATGGCTCAGCGTGTTGATCAGCCCGGTATGGCCGCAGCCGAGGACGACCACCAGGCCGTGGGCAGTGCGCGCCGATCGACCGCGTTTCGCCGCCGCGGATCGCGTAGCGCGCCATCGCCCCCCGCGGGTGCTGGTTTCACGCGCGGCGCCGCAGGGCGCGAGAGTCGCTTTCCCAATTGCCAGCACGAGGGCGAGCCGGGCTGCGCGGTGCAGGCAGCGATCGCCGCGGGCCGCTTGCAGCCCGAGGCGCTCGCCCACTGGCGCAAGCTGGAGAAGGAAGCGCGGGCCAACGCGCGGCGGCGGGACGTCCGCCTGCGCCGCGAGGAAGAGCGCGCCTGGGGACGCCGCTACGCGCAGGTGGTGAAGAACTATCGGCCGAAACGCCGCGAGGCGCGCTAGCCGTGGAGTGTACACGTGTACAAGACGAGCCGCCCTACCAGGTCGTGATCTGCCGCTACGAGGAGTGCGGCCCTCTCTGCGCCGGCAGGGCGGGCTGAGCAGCGCGCGGCTTGCGGCACTGGACCGAGATCAACTTCGAGGTCGCCTGCGGCGGGTCGGCGCTCAGCCAGTCCGTCGCCCGAATGTCCTCGAAGCCGGCGGCGCGGGCGTAGCCCAGTGCTTGCTCCAGCGTGTACGTGCGCCCCCAGCGCTCGTTGGCCTCGGTTTCCACCAACCGGCCGTCAACGAACTTCTCGACGACGAGCAGCCAGCGCCAGACGTGCGTGACCGGGTCGTGCCGCATCTGCTTGCGCCAGGCGAGGACGGCTCCGTCGGACGCGCAGATCCAGTCGCCCGTCCAGCGGTCGTTGTCCTCGTAGTGGGCGGGTACGAGCTGGAAGTCGTAGAGGAAGTGGCCGCCGAGCTCCAGGTGCGCCATCACGCGCTGGAAGGCGGCCGCGATGTCCCGGTCCTCGGTGAAGAGCCCGAGTCCGCCGGAGTCGAGGATGATCGTGCGGAAGCTGCTCGGCAGCGCGAAGTCCAGCATCGACTGCGCGTGGACCACGGGCTGGAGGCCCTGCGCCGCGCCGGCGGCCAGGCAGCGGGCCGTCATGTCTGGGGAAGTGTCGATCCCGATGACGTCGAGGCCCTGCGCGAGGAGTGGAAGCAGGATCTTGCCCGTGCCGCTGCCCAGCTCCAGCGCCGGCTGCCCGAGCTCCCGAATCTTCGCTGCCAGGTACGCAACTTCCGGGTCCGGATCCGTCGCTGCCGAGACCAGCTCGTACCACTCCGCGTGGAGCTTGCGGTACTCCTTCTGCTCCATCCCATCCCCTCCCCTCCCGTCGCGGGCTGCGCGACGTCGCATTGTCACCGCTCAGGGCAACAGCGCAGCCGCCAGCCCGTTGATGTAGTCCTCGATGGCCGTGTAGCCCGAGGACATGACGGTCGCGTGATCGCTCGGGTCCGCGGGGCTGAGGCCGCGCGCGCTCTCCCAGGCGTCGGCCATCCCGTCCTCGTCGGCGTCGGTGGGCGGCGTGCCGGGCGTGAGCCCTGCCAGCAGATCGGCGGGGATGCGCGCGCCCCACTCGCCCGTGCGCTGCTCGGTCTCCTCGACGACCGTCTGGTCGACGACATCCCGCGGCCAGGCGCCGGCCTCGGCCAGCACCTGCGCATAGGCCTCGGCCGGCGACTGCGTGGTGACCGCGATGTAGTCGGGAGTGGCCGCCGCAAAGTCGAAGTCGCTCCTCGCGCGGTACTCCTCGCCCTTGCCGAGGCCACCGTAGATGTCCAGGTAGACGGCGTCCGTCCAGGGATTGTCGACGATGCCGAGGTAGTCGCCCGGATCGTCGATGAAGTTGTCGGCCAGGTAGTAGGCCAGGCCCTCGCCGGCCGTGTCGTCGAAGACGAAGGGTCGCGCGCTGCCCTCCGGTCCCTGCTTGTAGTAGTTGCCGACGATCCTGAACTGCCCCGCGGGCGGGTTGTGGTGGATGAAGCCGCGGTTGAAGTTGTAGACGACGTTGTTCTTCACCTCGGCCGGCCCCCGCCCGCAGGCTGGATTGCGGTTGCCGTTGTGGGCGAAGAGATTGTGGTGGAGGCTCACGCGCGGCCGATTGACGAGCAGCCCGTAGTTGTGCACGCCCTCCGGGTGGCCTTCGGTCGCCGCCATGCTGAGCGTCGACCACTGCACCGTCGCGTCCCACACGGTGAAGATGCCCATCACTTCGTCCACGCCGAAGGCGGCCGAGACGTGATCGAAGATCACGCGGCCCGTCTCGACGAGCTGCACGCCGTCGTAGGAGCCGCCGCCCTCGCCCGCGAAGGCGGGCCGAATGCGCAGGTGGCGAACGATGACGTTGCTGATCCCTCCGCTGCCGTAGAGCCGACCGCGGATCGTGATGCCGCCGCCGGGCGCGGTCTGGCCCGCGATCGTGACATCGCCGTGGCGGATGCGGATCGGATCGGCTTCGATCACGCCCGATACCGCGAAGACCACGATGCGCGGCTCGTCCTGATCGAGCGCTTCCTGCAGGCTGCCGGGTCCCGAGGCCGCGAGCGTGGTGACCTTGATCACGCGACCGCCGCGACCGCCCGTGGCCTGGGCGCCGAAGCCCTCGGCGCCGGGAAAGGCGAGCACGGGCTGGGGTGTGTCGTCGTCATCGTCATCGGGCGGGCCGACAGGATTGCTTGCCTGCTCGGCGCAGCCGGCGAGCAAGCCGAGCAGCAGGAGCAGCGCAAGCGACGCGCGGAACCAGGCGGCGAGAGCGGTGGCCGAACGCTCGGCAACGGGACGGCATGGCGGCATGGGGGCTCCTCGCGCTTGCTGATGGTGGCGCCCTGCGGCGCGCTGAGGCCAGGATTGCATCGCCCGTGCCGGGTCGTCAAAGGCGTTGTCGAAACGCCGGCCTTGTCGCAGTATCGGCACATGGAAAACGGCACCCAGGCCGCACTTCGCGGACTCTACCGGCAGCGTTTCGGCGCCCTGCCCGAGCGCGTGGCCGTCCTGCACGGCGACGGCTCCGGGCGACGGCTCTGGCGCTTCCACGGCGCGGCGGGCACGGCGATCGGCGTCGCCGGGCCCGATCCGCTCGAGAACCGCGCCTTCCTCTCCTTCTCGCGGACCTTTCGCGAGGCCGGGCTGCCGGTGCCGGCGATCTACGGTGGGG
>VGXI01000282.1 GCA_016873475.1 bacterium
CCCCAGCGCGTCGTCGAGGCCCAGGCGATGGTTCTGGCCGCCGCCCAGGCGCACGGCGTACTTCTCGAGTCGGCGGTAGCCGGGCGTGGTCTTGCGCGTGTCGAGCACGGCGGGCCCGCAGCTGGCCGCGACGGCGGCCGCTGTGCGGCTCGCCACGGCCGAGAGCCGCTGCAGGAAATTGAGCGCCGTGCGCTCGCCGGCGTGCAGGACGAGCGCCGATCCCTCGATGCGCGCCAGGGTCTCGCCGGCGGCAAAGCGCAGGCCCTCGGGCGCGGACTCGAGCACCTGGAAGACCGGGCACGCGAGGGCCACGGCGCCGTCCGCCGGCAGGCGCGGCGCCACGCCGAGCCGCGCCGCCGTCGCCCGGAAGACGAAGAGCGCGAGCGGCAGGCCCGCCAGCACGCCCGCTTCGCGGGCGACGAAGCGGCCGCGCTGGCGCGCCGGCCCGGGATCGAAGTAGCGCGCGGTGAGGTCGCCTGCCTCGCCGAGATCCTCGTCCAGCGCCAGGGCGAGGAGCGCCAGCCCGGCGCGCCGCAGCGCGGGCGGCCAGTCCAGCCAGGGATCCCGCATCAGAGCACCTCCTCCCGTCCGGCGACCAGCGCGAGGCGCAGCTCGGCCGCCAGGTCCCGCAGGGAGGCGGCCGCCTCGAAGTTGAGCGCGGCGGCCTCCTTCTGCATCTCCTCCTCGATGAGCGCGATGCGTTCGCCGAGGTCGAGCTGGGTGTAGCCGGCCACGCGCTCGGCCGCCGTCTCGGCCGCGGCGTGGCGCCGGGCGTTGGCCACTTGCGTGGCGGCGTCGATCTCGGCCAGGCTCTTGGTGATGCTCGTCGGCGTGATGCCGTGGGCCCGGTTGTAGTCCTCCTGCCGGCGGCGGCGGCGCTGCGTCTCCTCCACGGCGCGCCGGATCGAATCCGTTTCCTCGTCGGCGTAGAGGATGACCCGCCCCGACAGGTGGCGCGCCGCTCGCCCGGCCGTCTGGATCAGGCTCGTGTGGCTGCGCAGGAAGCCCTCGCGGTCGGCGTCGAGCACGGCGACGAGCGAGACCTCGGGCAGGTCCAGGCCCTCCCGCAGCAGATTGATGCCGACGAGCACGTCCACCTCGCCCAGGCGCAGCGAGCGCAGGATGGCCACCCGATCCAGGGCCTTGATGTCGCTGTGCAGGTAGGCGACGCGGACGCCGCCTGCCTGGAGGTAGTCGGTGAGGTCCTCGGCCATGCGCTTGGTGAGCGTGGTGACGAGCACGCGCTCGCCGGCCGCAGCGGTGCGCTTGGCCTCGGCGAGCAGGTCGTCCACCTGGTGGCGGCTGGGGCGGATCTCGATCTGGGGGTCGAGCAGGCCGGTGGGCCGGATCACCTGCTCAAAAATGGCGCTACCGCTGCGCGCGATCTCGAAGGGTCCAGGAGTCGCGCTCGCGTAGAGCAGGCGCGGCGCGAGCGCCTCGAATTCCTCGAAGCGCAGGGGTCGGTTGTCGAGGGCACTCGGCAGGCGGAAGCCGTACTCGACGAGGGTCTCCTTGCGGCTGCGATCGCCGTTGAACATGGCGCCGATCTGGGGCACGGTGACGTGGCTCTCGTCGAGGATGATGAGGAAGTCCGCGGGGAAGTAGTCGAGCAGGCACAGCGGCCGCTCGCCCGGCCCGCGGCCGTCGAGGTAACGCGAGTAGTTCTCGATGCCGTGGCAGAAGCCGATCTCGCGCAGCATCTCCAGGTCGTAGCGCGTGCGGCCTTCGAGCCGCTGGGCCTCGAGCAGGCGCCCGGCCTTGCGGAACTCGTGCAGGCGCACCTCGAGGTCGCGTCCGATCTGGTGGGTCGCCTCCTGCAGGCGCTCGCGCCCGGTGACGTACTGCTTGGCCGGGAAGACGACGAGCTGGCCGAGCACCTCCTCGCCGCGGCCGGTCAGCGGATCGAAGGCCTCGATCAGCTCGACGCGGTCGCCGAAGAGCTCCACGCGGTAGGCGCGCTCCTCGTAGGCGGGGAAGATGTTGATGACGTCGCCGCGCACCCGAAAAGCCCCGCGGGCAAAATCGAGGTCGTTCCGCTCGTACTGCATGTCCACCAGACGGCGAAGGATCGCCTGCCGGCCAGGCTCCTCCCCCACGGCCACCTTCAGCACCATCCGCTTGAACTCCTCCGGGTTGCCCAGGCCGTAGATGCTGCTCACGCTGGCCACGACGACCACGTCCTCGCGCGAGAGCAGGCTGCTCGTCGCGTTCAGACGCAGGCGGTCGATCTCCTCGTTGATCGAGGCGTCCTTCTCGATGTAGGTGCTCGTCGCCGGCACGAAGGCCTCGGGCTGGTAGTAGTCGTAGTAGCTGATGAAGTACTCGACGGCGTTCTCGGGGAAGAAGCCGCGGAACTCGCCGTAGAGCTGGGCGGCCAGCGTCTTGTTGTGGCTGATGATCAGGGTGGGCAGGTCCACCTGGGCGATCACGTTGGCCATCGTGAAGGTCTTGCCGCTGCCGGTCACGCCGAGCAGGGTCTGGTGCTTGCGGCCGGCGAGCAGGCTCTCCACCAGACCGCGGATCACCTGGGGCTGGTCGCCCGTGGGCGCGTAGGGCGCTTGCAACTTGAAGCGGGACACGCTGGACTCCGGAGGCTGGGGAGGGCCGAGGGGGAAGCCTAGCGCCGAGGCGCCCGGAAGGTCAACCGCCACCGGCTGCGCGGCGAGCGGTGCCCAGCGCTATTTCGCGACGCCGTTCGCCGCCGGCCAGTCGCGCCAGCGGCCCTCGGAGACCTTCAGGCGCCGCAGCATGGGCGTCTTCTTGTGGTTGTGGTCGCGCATGCGCATCATCAGGCTGTCGATGAAGCGCACGGCCTCGACCACGAAGGGCCCCTTGTTGAGCATCACGCACTCGGCGCGCGCGCTCATCGCGGCGTCGGTGACCTCCCCGCGCGTCGGCGTGCCGGTCTTGGTCAGGGTCTCGAGCACCTGCGTCGCCCAGATCACGGGCAGGTGCGCGGCCTCGGCCAGCCAGAGGATCTCCTCCTGCACCTCGGCCATGCGCTCGAAGCCCAGCTCGACGCCGAGGTCCCCGCGCGCCACCATCACGCCCGCCGGCGGGCGGCCGAGCGCCGCGAGCAGCAGGCTCGGCAGGTTCTCGAAGGCGGCGCGCGTTTCGATCTTGAGCACGACGCCGAGCGCCTCGCCCCCGCGGCGGGCCAGCTCGGCGTGCAGTGCCGCCACGTCCCCGGGCCGGCGCACGAAGGACATCCCCACCAGGTCGGCGTGCCGGACCGCGAAGTCGAGCTGGGCGAGGTCGGCCTCCGTGAGCGGCGAGAGCGAGAGGTCCGTGTCGGGCAGGTTGATGCCGCCCC
>VGXI01000283.1 GCA_016873475.1 bacterium
CTGCGGGATCTCCATCCAGATGCGGTCGGCGAAGGCATACAGCTCATAGGACGTGTCCCCGACGTTGTCGCGGTTGCGGTCGAAGCCCTGATAGTCGTCCCAGTGGTTGCCGCGCCACTCGTTCAGCCCGCCGGTGTTGCGCCCGGCCTGGGCGACGTGGGTGAGGTTGCCCTCGAAGACGTTGCCGGTGGCGACGTTGCCGCCCAGCTCGGAGGTGAACATCATGCCGATGCCGTTGTAGGCGATGCGGTTGTTGCGGAACTCGATCTTGGTGTCGGGCTGGAAGGGCGACAGGTCGGAATGCACGCCGACGGCGCAGTAGATGATCTCGTTGCCCTCGATGACGGCGTCGGAGGCCTCCTTGAAGCCGAGTCCCATGCCGGTGGCCCCGGTGGCGTGCGAGATCAGGTTGTGCTTCACATGCACGCCCTCGGTGTACATCAGGTAGACGCCGACGGCGTTGTCGTAGAAGCGGTTGCCCTCGACCAGGTTGTAGGTGGCGAACATGAAGTGGATCGAGTAGCGGCTGCGCCGGCTGACGTTGTGGCTGATGACGTTGCCGTGCGAATACCAGGCCACCATGTCGCGCGAATCCGAGATCTCGTTGCGCTCGACGCGGTTGTCGCGGCTGTACCACAGGCGCAGGGCGTCGCCGCGCACGCCGAGCGGCACCGGCTTGGAGGAGATGCGGTTGTCGCGCACGAGATTCTTGTTCGACTGCTTGAGGTCGATGCCGAAGAGGCAATCCTCGATGACCAGGTTCTCGATGACGTTGCGGTGGCCGCGCACGTCGAGGCAGCCGTCGTCGGTGTCGTGCGAGTCGCCCGAGCCGCGCAAAGTCAGTCCGCGCAGCACGGCGTCGTTCGTCTCCAGCGAGAACACGGTGCCCTTGCCGCCGGCGTCGATCGACACTTGCCCGCCGCCGTCGATGACGAGCGGCTTGTCGAGGCGCACCGGGCCGGCGTAGCGGCCGGGCGGGGGCTTCAGGGTCGAGCCGGCGGGCGCGGCGTCGATCAGTTCCTGGAAGGGCTTCAGGCCGTGGATGCGCGCATCGCGTTCGTGCAGGGGATAGATCGGCTTGGGCCGGTCGACCTCGGCGCGCACGCCGCCGTGGGCGGAGGCGTCGACCTTGCGCGGCGGTTCGTCACCGTCGCCGAATGCAGTCGCGGCGAGCAGCAGCGCAAGCAGCGCAGCGGCGCGTCGCATGATGTTATTCCGCGCTGCCTTCGCGCAGCTGCTTGCGGCGGAGGAGCAGGGCCGGCATCAGCGTGACGAACATCAGCATCAGCAGGGCGTAGCCCCAGTAGGGGTAGGAGTAGGTGGAGAACTGCGCCACCTTGCCCTCGCCGAACACCGTCGGCATGAAGGGCTTCACCGTGAAGGCGCCCCAGGGGTGCAGGTTGTGGCCGAAGAACCAGAGCCAGCCGGCGTAGGTGATGACGAAGAACAGCGGCAGCAGGGCCGGCACCAGCACCAGCAGGAGCTGGAAATTGCGCAGCTTCGCCACGCCGGCAACGACCGCGGCCATGGCGAGGATGAGGCCGGCGACGACGATGTGGGTGATCGTGCGCACGTTGTCGCCCCAGGCCTTGACGCGGTCCGGTTCGCGGAAGAAGTAGCCCGTCTCGCGCATGTATTCCTTGACGTGGGCCTCGAGCCGGCCGAGCGCGTACTGGTCGACCAGCATCCAGGCGGCGGTGGCGGCGAAGCCGATGCCGAGGACGACGAGGCGCAGCTTCTTCTGCGTCACGGCGAAGGCCACCATCATGGTGGCGAAGAAGGCGAAGAAGAACTTGGCCAGCGGCTTCTCCACAGGCGCGCCGGTGGCGATGGGGAACATGCCGACGTAGTGGTTGATGGTGTTCATCTCGTGCACGCAGTCGAGGCCTTGGGCGTCCTTGTCCACCTTCTTGCCCTTGTCGAGGATCGGGTTGTAGCGCTCGTCCTCGTGCGACAGGTCCTTCTGGATGATCTCGTCGGCCATGCCCCTGCCGGCGCGTGCCGCCTTGCAGCCGTTGTAGACGCCGTCGAAATGGAAATGGATGCGGATGCCGTCGGGGAAGGCGTCCTTCGGGTAGTTCGGCGCGGTGAGCGAGACCCACCAGATCGGCGCGAAATACGAGACGATCATGGCGACGAGGGCGATGCCGGTCAGCGCGGCAACGAGCAGGTTCGGGCTTTTCTGGACTGGCATGTTCGGTTCTCTGTCGGGCTCTGCCGTCGGTTGCCGGAGTTCGGCGCGCGGCTATTGGATAGACCTGCCGCCCGGTCGAGCGGGCGGCAGGGATGCTGCAAGACTTACTTCTTCTTGGCGCCGGCTTTCGGCTTGCACATGGAACCGGGCATCTTCAAATCGGCCTGATAGGCAGAGATGGCGACGAGCTGGTCGTTGGTGTAGGGCTTGATGACCTTCACCATGTCCGGGTTGGCGTTGCGGCGATGGCCGTCGCGGATCTCGGTCATCTGGCGCAACAGGTACTTGTAGTGCTGGCCGGCGATGACGGGGTAGAACTTGTCCTTGACGCCCTCGCCGTTGGCGCCGTGGCACTCCTTGCACTGCTTCTCGTAGAGCTCCTTGCCCTTGGCGATCTGGATGGCGGCATCCTTGCCCTCGTACTTGCCGTGATCGACCGGGATGCACAGGCTCTGAATGTAGGCCGAGGTGTCGGCCAGATCCTGCGGATCGGTCATTTCCTTGGCGAAGGGATACATGGTCGGGTTGTCGCGCAGGCCCATGCGGATGTCGGCCATCTGCTTGATCAGCACCGTGGTGTGCTGGCCGGCGAGCTGCGGGAAGGTGCCGTCAGGCCGGCCGGCGCCGTTGGGCAGGTGGCAGGCGCCGCAGATCTCGTAGGTGTCCTTGCCGCGCTTGACGTCGCCCTTCTTGGCCAGCGCTTCCTTCAGCTCGCCCTCCATCTTCGCCCACTGGTAGTCCTTCGACTCGATGCCGGCGGCTTTCGGCGCCTGGCGCGGGTCGGCGGCGAACGCCGCGGCGGTGGCAAAGGCGAGGGTGACGGCCAGAACAACCTTCTTCATCTCGGTCTCCTGCAATGGAATATTAGGAACGCCTGAATTATCCGGAAAAAGGGAAATGGCACATTGACTTGTGTCAATGGGAAACGGCCGCCCGCGGGCGGCCGTTTCAGGATGCGGCGGCCTTACTTCAGCTTGGCGAGGTACTCGGCGAGGGCCTTGATTTCGGCATCGCTGACCAGGTGCATGACGCCCTTCATCGCGGCGCTCTGGCCGTTGGCGCGGGCGCCGCTCTTGATGTCCTTCATCTGCTGCTCGGCGTAGGCGGCGTTCTG
>VGXI01000284.1 GCA_016873475.1 bacterium
GGTTGCCGGAACCGGCAAGTCTAGCGCCGCGGCGGGGGCGGCGCAAGCGCCCGGCCAGGCGCCCGCGGGCAGCCAGGCGGAGATGGATGAGGATCAGCGTCTTCACGGATTTCGACGGCACGATCACGGCCGAGGACACGCTCGTCCACCTGCTCGACCACTATGTGGGCCCGAGTTGGCTCGAGATCGAGCGGCAGGTGGAGGCGGGCACGCTCACCGAGGAGCAGGGCCTGCAGGATGAGGTGGCGCTGCTCCGCGCGCCCTTCGCGGAGGCCGTGGAGAGGGTGCTGGCCGAGGTGCCGGTCGATCCGGGCTTCGCCGGCTTCGTGCGCTTCTGTCGGGAGCGAGAGTGGCCGCTGGCGATCCTCTCGGGCGGCCTCGCGCCGCTGATCCGTGCGGTGCTGGAGCGCGAGGGGCTGGGCGGCGTGCCCTTCGCGGCGAACCACCTGGCCTTCGACGCCGACGGCCGCTGGCGCGTGGTGCAGGCGGCGACGCCGCGCATCAACCGGCTGTGCAATCACTGCAAGAGCTGGCACCTCGCCGGGGCCGCGGCGGAGGGCGCGCGGACGATCTACATCGGCGACGGCACCACGGACCGCTGCCCGGCGGGGCGCGCGGATCTCGTCTTCGCGAAAGGGGGCCTGGCCGCCTGGCTAGCGGAGCGCGGGGTCGCGCACGAGCGTTTCGCGGGCTTCGCCGAGATCGAGGCCTGGTTCGACTCGCCGGCGGGTCTGAAGTGGGTGTTGGACCGGCGATCGGCGCTACTGCGCGAAGCGCGTGACGATCCCTGACCCGTAGCGCTCCACCCTGGCGAGGTAGGTCGACAGCGGCACGCTCTCGATGCGCCCGCCGGTGTACTCGCCGGGCAGCGCACTGCTCGCCGCGTGGATCAGGCGCCGCTCGCCCTTCTCGACCACCACGATGCCGATGTGCCCGATCACGATGCCGAGTTCTTCGCGCTGCTTGCGGGCGCCGGGATGGGTGGGATCGGTCACGAACCAGACGATATCGCCTTCATTCAACTCGTCGGCGACAAGCGCCGCCTCGGGCACGGCGAGGAAGCTGCCCGCCGGGTAGCGGCTCGAGCCCACGGGATCAGGCCGCGCGCCGCTCAGCGAGGCGGTGACATCCGCGCCCCAGTGGCCGCTCCTCACCATGTCGAGGCTGTAGTCGAGATGCTCGGGGCGATCGTAGTCCACGCGGCCCTCGGCGTCGGTCAGCGAGTCGAGCGGCGCGCCGGCGAAGCGCGTGGCGAGGGCGATGCGCAGGGCGTCCTCGTGGTCTCGCGCGCGGGCGAGTTCGCAGCAGCGATAGAGCAAACTCACGCAGTCCTGCCGGTGATCGCTGACCAAGAGCCCCTCCGCCACATAGCCGCCCGGCTTGAGGCCGAAGCGGTACTCGCTCGCCGGATCGGCGAGGAAGCGCCGCGCCCAGCGGCCGATGCGCGCTCTCGTGGGTAGGGTCTGCTCGGCGGCCAGGATGGAGTCCATCGCCGCCGGCGCGAAGAGCGCCCCGGGTGCGTTGCGAGCGGCGAGTGCGGAGGGCAGTGGCGCGGCGGCGCTCGCGGCGGGGGAGGCGTCGGGCGCGCGGCTCGCGCCCGCGCAGGCGGCCAGCGCGAGCAGCAGCGGCAGTCCGAGGGTCGTTCGCATGTGCGCAGGCTAGGCGGCCGCGCGCGATCGGTCAAGCGAGGCTTCGCAGAGCCGGTGGTCCGAAACCGGTGGGCGGCGCCGCGCGCGCTTGTCGCGCTCGGCGGCCCCGTCTATATTCAGCCCACTCATCAAGGGGATCCGATGTCGCTAGCCGCCATCCACGCCAAGGTTGACGCCGGCGAGCGCCTCACGCGCGAGGACGCGCTGGCGCTCTACACGACCGAGGACCTCTTCGCCCTCGGCCGCCTCGCCGACCAGGCGAACCGCGCGAGGAACGGCGACAAGGTCTACTTCAACATCAACCGGCACCTGAACCCGACCAACCTGTGCATCTACGCCAAGAACTGCACGTTCTGCTCCTTCGCGGCCACGACGAAGGATCCGCGCGGCTACACGATGAGCACTGAGGAGATCCTGGAGGCCGTGGCCGGCATGGAGGCCGCGGGCGCCACCGAGATCCACATCGTCGGCGGCATCCACCCGCGCCTCAAGTACGACTGGTACCGCGGGATCATCGCGACGCTGCACGCAGCGCACCCGGCCGTGCACCTGAAGGCCTGGACCGCGGTCGAGATCGACCACTTCACCAAGCTCACCGGCTGGAGCGTGGCCGAGGTGCTCGCGGACATGCGCGCCGCGGGCCTGGGCAGCCTGCCCGGCGGGGGCGCCGAGATCTTCCAGGAGGAGATCCGCGAGAAGCTCTGCGGCCGCAAGTCCTGGACGGGCCGCTGGCTCGAAGTCCACGAAACCGCTCACGGCCTCGGCCTGCGCTCCAATGCGACGATGCTCTACGGCCACATCGAGAGCCTCGAAGACCGCGTCGACCACATGGCCCGCCTGCGCGACCTGCAAGACCGCACCGGCGGCTTCATGGCCTTCATTCCCCTGGCGTATCACCCAGAGAACAATCCCCTGCCAGTCGCCACCTTCACGACCGGCCTGGACGACCTGCGCACCCTCGCCGTCGCGCGCCTCTTCCTCGACAACTTCGCGAACATCAAGACCTACTGGATCATGGTCAGCGAGAAGCTCTCGCAGCTCGGCCTCTGCTTCGGGGCGAATGACATCGACGGCACCGTGGTGCGCGAGCGGATCACGCACGACGCCGGCGGCCTGACCCCCGAGCACATCCCGCAGGACGAGCTGGTGCGCCTCATCACGAAGGCGGGGCGCAGGCCCATCGAGCGCAGTACCACCTACGAGGAGATCCGGGCATGGCAGTAGGCCCCGCGCAGGAGTCGCTGGCCGCGCTGCTCGCCCGCGCGGCGGCCGGCGGGCGCCTGAGCCCCGCCGAAGGGCTGCATCTGTTCGAGGCGGCCGACCTGCTTGCCCTCGGCGAGGCCGCCGACCGGCGGCGCGCAGCGCTCCACCCCGAGCGGCGGGTGAGCTTCATCCTCGATCGCAACATCAACTACACGAACGTCTGCAACGTGTACTGCAAGTTCTGCGCCTTCTACCGCGCCCCGGGGAAGCGGGACACCTACCTGCTCACGCGTGAGGAGCTGGCCGAGAAGATCGAGGAGACCCTCGCCGTCGGCGGCACGCAGATCCTCATGCAGGGCGGCGTGCACCCGGACCTGAAGATCGACTGGTACGAGGAGCTGCTCGCCTGGATCAAGGCGCGCTACGCCATCCACCTGCACGCCTTCAGCCCGATC
>VGXI01000285.1 GCA_016873475.1 bacterium
GGGAGCATGCCCGCCGGCGTCTCGGCGATGCGCGGCAGCGGATTGCCCGCGCGCGGCAGGGGCGTGATCGTCTTCGTGACGACGGCGCCGAAGGTCTCGGGCGGAAGCAGCGGGTCGCACTCGAGCCCATAGCCGAAGCAACCCGAGGCCGCGAGCAGCGGATTGGCGAGCGTGAGGTCCCCCACGCGCGCGGCCAGCGAGACGGCCCGCGGCTCACTCATGGCCCGGCTCCAGCGCGCGCGCGGCGGCCGGCTCGGCGAGCGCGGCGACATCGAACACGGGCCCCTCGCGACAAATCGTCGCGTAGCGCCAGCCGGCGCCGTCCTTCACCGACACCACGCAGCCGCGGCAGACGCCGACGCCGCAGGCCATGCGCTCTTCCAGCGACAGCTCGAGCGCGTCGCCCGGACGCACGGCCGCACGCAGCGCGGCGAGCATCGGCGCCGGGCCGCAGGCCTTGATCGCGAGGGGCGCCGCGCCGCGCGTCTCGACGAGGCGCGCCACCGGGTTGCCGCGCTGGCCGGCCGAGCCGTCGAGCGTGAGCAGCTCGGCGCCGAGCTCCGCCAGCAGCGCCGCGGGGATCTCCGCCGCGCGATTGAAGCCGAAGAGGACGCGGCAGGGCCGCCCCGCCGCCGCGAGGCGCCGCGCGAGGAAGTGCAGCGGCGGGATGCCGACGCCGCCGCCCACGAGCACCGTCTCGCCGGTGGGCTCGCCCTCGCGTCCGCCGAAGGGCTGGCCGAGGGGACCGACGAGCCCGACCGCGTCACCCGCGCGCAGCGCCGCGAGCAGCGCCGTGCCGCGGCCGGCGACCTTGAAGAGAAAGCGCTGCCAGCCGGCGCCCGCGTCGAGCAGGCTCAGCGGTCGCGGCAGGAGCGGATCCCAGGCGCCCGGCGCAGCGGACGCGAGCAGCGCGAACTGGCCGGGCTCGCCGGCGGGCAGGCCCTCGGCCTCCACGCGCAGGTCCCAGTAGAGCGCGCCGTCGGGTCGGCAGTGCGTGACGCGCGCCTTGCAGTGGATCGCGCCGAGCGGAGTCGGACTCGGTGCCTGGCCGCCGTGCAGATCAGGGTTCATCGTCTCCCTCGGGCGGAGGCGGAGGGAACAGCGAGTCCGGCGCGGCGGAGGCGCGCAGGCTGTCGGCCGGCGCGGCGAGCGAGTCGGCCGCCGCCGCGAGCGAGTCGGCCGCGGCGGGTGCGGGCACGGCCACGGGCGCGGGCGCGGGCAGCGCGGGCGCCATGGCCGGACCCTCGCCGAGGGCCGCGGCCCAGCCCGCGACGAAGCGCGTCGCCTCGCTGTCCGGATAGCGCTCGGCGAGCAAGGCCACCGCCCAGCGCGCGGCCGCCGAATCGGCCAGGCTGTAGCGCGCGAGGTAGGCGATCGCGTAGGCCGCCTGCGGCGCGAACTCGCTCTCGGGATGGGCGTCGATCACGCGGGCGTACTCGCCGATCGCGCTCTGCGGGTTCTCCAGGCCCAGGTACTGGTTCTCGGCGAGACGGAACTGCAGCCCCGCCCGCTCGGCGCCCGTGGAGTCCGCGGCCATCGTGCCGAAGCGCTGCTGCACGTCGAGCACTTCCTGCACGGCGCGCCGCTTGTTCGCCGCAAGATCGCTGAAAACCGAGCGCGGCACCTCCTTCGTCGAGCTGTCGTAGGCCTTGATCGCCTCATCGAGATTGCCCTGGCGGTTCTGGCGCAGGAGGCCGATGCGGTAGAAGGCCTCGGCAGAGTGGTTGCTCTTGGGGAACTCCGTCACCACGTTCTCGAAGAGCGCGATCGCCTCGTCGAACTCGCCGCGCGCCTCGGCGAGACGCCCCTTCAGCAGGAGCACCGGGCCGCGGGACTGGAAGCTCTCGGCAACGGGCTCGATCTCGGCGATGACCGTCGCGCACTCGTCGTAGCGGCGCTGAGCAAGCAGGATCTCCACCGCCGTGAGCTGGCCCTCGAAGGCCTTGCGCCGATCGCGGCCGTCGCGCGCGAGGGCGGTGAGCGTCTCGACGGCCAGCGAGTCCTGCTTCTGCTCGCGCTGGGCGAGCGCGATCTTGAGGCGCGCGGCGTCGTGGAAGTCGCTCTGCGCCACGCTTGCGAGCAGGCGGCCGTAGGCCGTCTCGGCGGCCGCCCAGTTGCCGAGGCGATACTCCGCCTCGCCGCGGCGGAAGAGCCCCTCGGCGAGGTGCTTGGAGCGCGGGAACCGCTCCTGCAAGCGCTCGAGGGCGACGATCGCCTTTGCCTCGTCGCCCTCTTCGAGCAAGCTGACGCCGCGCATGTAGAGCACGGTCTCCTGCCAGTGGTGCTCGGGGAAGCGCTCGTCCAGCTCGTCGAGACGGCGCAGGCAGCTCCCGTACTCGCCCTTGCCGAAGTAGGCGCGGCTCATCAGGTAGAGCGTGTCGTCCACCCACTTGCTGTCGGGGTAGAGCTCCATGAGCTTCTTGCACTTCTCGATGCTGCTGTCGTAGGCCTTGCGCGCGCCGGGCGTGATGCGGCCGTCGGGGCCCAGCGCAGTCGTCTCCGCCTCGCGCAGGTAGCGACGCGCGTTCGTGTAGGTGTTGAAGTAGGCGCAGCCGCCCAGGCCCGCCAGGGCCAGCACGAGCAGCAGCGCGGCGAGGCCGCGCGCGCGCGCCCGCGGCCTAGGCATGCGCCTGGGCCCGCTGCCAGGGCCGCGGCCGGAAGGCCTCGCCCGCTTCGCCGCGCTGGTAGACCGGCGCGCCGGCGAGCACTGTCGCGCGGACTCGCCCGCGCAGTGTCATCCCCTCGAAGGGCGTGTTGCGCGAGCGCGAGGCCATCTCGGCGCCGCGCACGACCCAGGTCTCCTCGGGATCGAAGAGCACGAGATCAGCGGGCGCGCCGGCCGCGAGGCGGCCGCCCGGCAGGCGCAGGATGGCCGCCGGCCGCGCGGTGACCAGCGCGATCGCCTGCGGCAGCGCGAGCAGGCCCGGCTGCACGAGGCGCGTCAGCACGGCCGCGAGCAGGGTCTCCAGGCCCGTGACGCCGAAGGGCGCCTGCGCCAGCTCGCGCTCCTTCTCGATCTCGGTGTGCGGGGCGTGATCGGTGGCGACGCAGTCCAGCGTGCCGTCGCGGAGCCCGGCCACCAGCGCCGCCCGGTCGGAGGCGTCGCGCAGGGGCGGGTTCATCTTCTTGTGCGAGTCGTAGCCGACGAGGGCGCCGTCGTCCAGGAGCAGGTAGTGCGGGGCGGTCTCGGCCGTCACGCGCAGGCCCTGGGCCTTCGCGCGGCGCAGGATCTCCACGCTGTGCTTGCTCGAAACGTGGGCGATGTGCAGGCGCGCGCCGGTCAGCGCCC
>VGXI01000286.1 GCA_016873475.1 bacterium
GGGGAAAGAAAGAGAGAAGAATGGCGTGCTAGAGAGGCTAGTCGAAAACTGGTTGGATAGTGCCAGCGAGCGGAGCTATCAACGCTGCTTCTGCCAGATGCTCACCGGGCAGGGATTTCATATTGTCCACAACACCGAGCACACGCCGCTTGAATTCGGCAAGGATGTCATCGCCGTATCCCCGGACGGCAAGCTCGTCGGCTATCAGCTCAAGGGCCATCCCAGCGGAACGCTGAAGCCCCGCGACTTCGAACAAATCCGCGGCCAGCTCGAACAGCTTGCGACGCTGGCGCTCACCATTCCGGGTTTCGAGGGCAAGGTTCCTGATGAGTGCTATCTCGTCACCAACGGCGAAATTGATGAGGCCGTCTATCACCAGATACAGCTCCTGAATGCCAGCCTCGTCCAGCGCGGGCACGCGCCAGAAAAGATCAAGACGATTACGCGCGGTAAATTGCTAGGCTGGGCGCAGTCGCTGGGGCTGTCGTTGTGGCCCTCGGAGATGGAGGACTTCGGGAACCTCGTGAAGCTGCTCAATTACAGCGGCGATGAGATGTTTCCCGCTCACATTTTCGACCCTCTCCTGCAGCACACGCTGCGCTTCGACAAGGATGTGAACGCCGCGGACCTGGGCCGTCGCGTGACGAGCGCCGCCGTCATGACGGCCGTTGCCCTTCACTCATTCTCGCGCCGGAAGAACCACTTCGCGGAAATCACGGCGTGGACCATGTTCATCACCTATGCCCCGGCGGCCACCCAAATTCCCCCACCTATGGCCGGGGCAAACTCCCCCAGGTAAGACGGCGCTGACGCCACGATCGGAGTCGGCGCGGGGCTGAGACGACGGGACGTTACCTTGCCCCCTCGGCACATCGAGGGAGGCGGGAGTGAACGTCTTGAAGGCACATTTGCGGATCACGGTGGAGACGCTGCTGGCGAAGGGCGCCAGTCAGCGCGAGATCGAGCGGCGCACCGGGGTCGATCGCAAGACGATCCGCCGCTACGCGGCAAACTCCCCCGGGGTGGCCACCGGCTCGGCTGCAGGGCCGGGGCAAACTCCCCCACCCCGGCCACCGGCACCGCCGGGATCGACCTCGGCGTGTGAGGCGCACCGGGCGTTCATCGAGTCGCAGGTCGCGCTCGGTCGTAACGCCGTGAGCATCTACCAGGACCTGGTGGAGCAGCACGGCTTCGCGCACTCCTACAACTCGGTGAAGCGCTTCGTACGGGGGCTGCGAGTGCGCGAGCCGGGGCGCTACGACGTGCTCGAGTACGGGCCCGGCGAGGAGGCCCAGGTCGACTACGGCCAGGGCGCGCCGACACGCACGAGCGGCGGTGGGTACCGGCGCCCCTACCTGTTCGTGATGACGCTCAAGTACTCGGGCAAGGCGTTCCGCAAGACCGTCTGGAAGACCGACGCGCGGGTGTGGGCGCGCCTGCACGAGGAGGCGTTCCGCGCGCTGGGCGGTGTGCCGCAGTACGTCGTGCTCGACAACCTGCGCGAAGGAGTCATTGAGCCGAACCTCTACGAGCCGCGCCTGAACGCGATCTACGCGGCACTGCTCGCGCACTACGGCGCGGTGGCGGACGTCTGCCGGGTCGGGGACCCGAACCGCAAGGGCACGGTCGAGAAGGCAATCCAGTACACGCAGCAGACGGCGCTCGCCGGACGGCGCTTCGACTCCCTCGAGGCACAGAACGCGTGGCTGGCGCACTGGGAGGGGCGCTGGGCGGCGCCGCGCATCCACGGCCGCAAGAAGCGTCAGGTGCTCGCGCTCTTTGCCGAGGAGCGCCCGGCGCTCGCGCCGCTGCCGCTCGAGGCGTTCCGCATGTTCCGTCTCGAGCGGCGCACCGTCGATGACTCCGGCTGCGTGGTGATCGACAACCGCTACTACCCGGCCGCGCCGGCCCGGCTGTACTCGCAAGTCGCCGTGCGGGTGTATGCCGCCGAGATCGAGATCCTCGACGCCGAGGGTCGGGTGCTGCGTCGCCATGCCGTGTCGGCCCGCCCCGGCTACGACGCGCTGCGGGCCGAGGATCGGATCTTCAACCCCTCGCGCGAGACCGGCCGACTGCTCAGTCGCGTCGCCCGCATCGGGCCGCACGCCCGCCAGCTCGGCGAGCGGCTGTTCCAGAGCCTCGGCCGCCCCGGACACAAGGCGCTCTACGGACTCGCCAACCTGCCCCGGCGCCACGCCCGCGAGGACATCGAAGCGGCCTGTGCCGCCGTGCTCGCGGCCAACCGCTGCTCGTATCGCACGCTCAAGCGCCTCGTCGAGCAGCGCACCGAGGCGCGGGCCGTCGCGCAACCGCCCGCCCCGGCGCTCACGCAGTCGGCGCCGGAGATCCGCGCCATCGATGCCTACCAGCGCTTCTTCGACGATCACACCCAACCCACAGGAGACGGACCATGCCGATGACCCTGATCGAACTGCAGAAGGCCCTGCGCGGCCTGCGCCTCTCGGGCATGAGCGCCACCCTCGAGGCTCGTGCCCTGCAGGTCGCCGCCCACGAGTACGACTTCCTCGAGGCGTTCTCCTGGCTCGTGCAGGATGAGCTCGACCGGCGCCGCTCGCGTCTGCTCGAGCGTCGCTACACCGGCTCCGGGCTGAGCGAGCGGCTCTCGCTCACCACGCTCGAGTGGAGCTACAACCCGAAGCTGCCCAGGCGCGACGTGCTCGAGCTCGGCACGCTGCGCTTCCTCGATGCGCGCGAAGACGTGCTGCTCATCGGCAAGCCCGGCACCGGCAAGAGTCACGTTGCCAAGTCCCTCGCGCTGCTCGCCCTCGAGCGCGGCTACCGCGTGCTCTATCGCGAGGCACACGCGCTGCTCGAGGAGCTGCCCGGGCCGCGCGAGCTCGGCGATCGTGCCCGGCTCCTCGCCCAGCTGCGCGGCGCGGAGCTGCTCGTCATCGACGATCTGTTCCTGCGCCGCCTGCCCAAGGCCGCCGGCGACGAACTCGCCGACGTCCTGATGAGCCGTTACGAGAAGGCCTCGACCATCGTGACCTCCAACCGCCCGATCGACGACTGGCCGGCGCTGCTCGGCGACGTCGTGGTGGTCGCGCCGCTGCTCGATCGGCTCATGCACCACGGCCACCTGCTCAAGTTCGACGGCCGCAGCTGGCGCCTCAAGCACGCCGCCGAGCGACTTGCCAAGCGAACCAGCAACGCGTAACCATCCACCCGTCCCGTCACATCACCCGGGGGACTTTGACCTGGCCACGGGTGGGGGAAGTTGAACTGGCCGCCGGGGCCTATGCCATCGCGGCCTGCGAGAAAA
>VGXI01000287.1 GCA_016873475.1 bacterium
CCGAGCAGGCGGCAGCAGCGGGCATGGACATCGTCGGCATGCTCAATCTCGACATGCTCTGCTACCGGGCGGCGGGCGACCCCGAGGACATCGACATCATCAGCAACGCCGCCAGCGACCCGCTCGCCACCCTCGCCACCTCGGCGATCGCGACCTACGTGCCCGAGCTGGCCGCCGTCGAGGGCTACCTCTCGGGCGGCAGCAGCGACCACGCCTCCTTCTGGGGGAACGGCTTCCGGGCGATCTTCTTCTTCGAGGACAGCAACGCCTACAGCCCCTACATCCACACCTCCAACGACGTCATCGGCACCAGCGCCAACAACTTCGCCTTCATGTTCAAGAACGTGAAGGCGACGATCGCGACCTTTGCCGTCATGGCGCGGCCTTTCCACATCGCGATCGCGCACGAGCCGCTGGGGCACAGCGAAACGCTGGGGCCCTTCGCGGTGGACGCCCTCATCCAGGCCGCTCAGCCGCTGGTGCCGGCCAGCTTGCTGCTGCACTATCGCGTGAACGGGGGCGCGTTCCAGAGCCTGACCCTGGCGCCGAGCGGCCAGCCCAACGGCTTCACGGCGACGATCCCCGCCCAGCTACCCGGCAGCCACATCCAGTACTACCTCAGCGCGGCCGATGTGGCCGGCTACACGGCCAGCGCGCCCGAAGGCGCCCCGGGCGTGCTCTACGGCTTCCGCGCCGGCATCACGCCGGTCTTCCGCGACGACGCCGAGCAGAACCTGGGCTGGACCCTGGGCGTGCCCGGCGACAACGCAACGACGGGCCTCTGGATCCGCGCCGATCCCGTGGGCACCGCCTACCAGCCCGAGCACGATCACACGCCGGACCCCGGCACCATCTGCTTCGTGACGGGCAACGGCGCCCCTGGCGGCAGCTCCGGCGACCAGGACGTCGACGGCGGCAAGACCACGCTGCTCTCGCCCATCTTCGACCTCGAGGGCGCAAGCTGGGCGGGCCTGTCCTACTGGCGCTGGTACACGGACGAGACCAACCATGACGACGACTTCCTCGTCGACATCTCGAACAACGGCGGCGCGACCTGGGTCAGCCTCGAGGTCGTCACCGACAGCGCGTATCCCTGGGTCAAGGCGGAGTTCGACGACCTGGGCGCCGTCCTGCCCCTGACCGGCCAGATGCGCGTGCGCTTCATCGCCAGCGACACGGGCAGCGGCAGCCTGGTGGAGGCCCTCATCGACGACTTCGAGGTGATCGCGGCCTCCGACGACCTCACGGCCGTCGAGCCCGGCGTGCCGGCGGCGCTGGCCAGCCTGCGCGCCCATCCGAACCCCTTCAACCCGCAGACGAGCCTCCGCCTCAGCCTGCCCGCGGCCGGCCGGGCGAGCCTGCGCATCTTCGACGCCACGGGCGCCGAAGTGGCGCGGCCCCTGGACGGCCCCGTGGCCGCCGGCCCGCTGGCGCTGATCTGGAACGCCGGGCAGCTGCCCAGCGGCCTCTACCTGGCGCGGCTGAGCCTGGACGGCCGCCCGCTGACGAGCCTCAAGCTCACGCTGCTCAAGTAGGGACTCGCGGACCTGCGCCCGAGCGCCGCTTCACAGGCGCTCGGCGCGCAGGCCCGCGCGCCCCCTCTCCAGCCCGCCAGCCACGGCCTCGCCATTGACTTGCCGGTCCCGCCGCTGTTTCTTGGCGGCACGCGGCGCGGCGGCAAGCGCTGGCAGCGCTGCATCCATGCACGAAGGGGGACGAGTGATGAAGGACTTCATGCGCACACTGCGCCTGGCGGAGGTCAACTCCGGGGCCAGCACCCGCGAGTGGATCGCCCGGCCCGGCGGCGGCGAACTGGCGGTCTTCTCGCCCACGGACGGCAGCCAGATCGGCACCGTGCTGCAGGCCGGGCCCGCCGACTACGAGCAGGTGGCCGCGGCGACGGCCGCCGCCTTCCGCGAGTGGCGCCTCGTGCCCGCGCCTCAGCGCGGCCTCATCGTGCGCGAGTTCGCGGGCGCCTTCCGCGACTACAAGGAGCCGCTGGGCAAGCTCGTCAGCTACGAGATGGGCAAGATCGCGACCGAGGGCCTCGGCGAGGTCCAGGAGATGATCGACATCGCCGACTTCGCCGTCGGCCTCTCGCGCACCATCGGCGGACCCACCCTGCCCAGCGAGCGCCCCGGGCACCGGCTCATGGAGCAGTGGCATCCGCTGGGCCCGATCGGCATCGTGACGGCCTTCAACTTCCCCGTCGCCGTCTGGGCCTGGAACGCGATGATCGCCGCCATCTGCGGCGACACCTGCATCTGGAAGCCCTCGAGCAAGACCCCGCTGACGGCCATCGCCGTCCAGCACATCTGCAACGACGTGATGAAGGCGCACGACCTGCCGCCGATCTTCAGCCTCGTCGTCGGCCGCGGCAGCGCCGTCGGCGACCTGATGATCAAGGACCGCCGCCTGCCCCTGATCAGCGCCACGGGCTCCGTGCGCATGGGCCGCCAGATCGGCGAGGCGGTCGCCCGCCGCCTCGGCCGCAGCCTGCTCGAGCTGGGCGGCAACAACGCCGTCATCGTGGACGCCAGCGCCGACCTCGACATGGCCTTCAATGGGGTGATCTTCGGCGCCGTCGGCACCGCCGGTCAGCGCTGCACGAGCACGCGCCGGCTCTTCCTGCACGAGTCCATCGCCGAGGGCTTCCTGGCCCGCCTGGTCGCCGCCTACAAGCGGGTGCCGATCGGCGACCCGCTCGACCCCAAGACCCTCATGGGCCCCCTGATCGACGAGGGCGCGGTCGAGGACATGCTCAAGGCCATCGCCCAGGCCAAGGCCCAGGGCGGCGAGGTGCTCGTCGGCGGTCAGCGGCTGGATCGCCCGGGCTCCTACGTGCAGCCCACCATCGTCCGTGGACCGCGGGACATGGCGATCGTGCGCGAGGAGACCTTCGCGCCGATCCTCTACGCCTTCACCTTCACGGACATCGACGAGGTGATCGCCCAGCACAACAGCGTCGACCAAGGCCTCTCGAGCAGCATCTTCAGCCGAGACTTCCTCAACATCGAGCGCTTCCTCGGCCCGGCCGGCAGCGACTGCGGCATCGCCAACGTCAACGCCGGCACCAGCGGGGCGGAGATCGGCGGCGCCTTCGGCGGCGAGAAGGAGACCGGCGGCGGGCGCGAGTCGGGCAGCGACAGCTGGAAGCTCTACATGCGCCGGCAGACGAACACGATCAACGGCAGCCGGGCGATGCCGCTGGCCCAGGGCGTGCAGTTCGACCTGGAATAGGCAACCCGGCATCAAAA
>VGXI01000288.1 GCA_016873475.1 bacterium
AGCCGGTCTGGGTTCGAATCTACACAGGCGACGAGAGGACGCCGGCCCTGGGCATCAACCGCGGGCATCGACTCCGGTACGCCAGCTGAGACGATGGCCATCGGCGGCGGGCGAAGCCGAGCGAACCCGATTGACACAATTTCCGCGGCACAACCTTTTTCTTTGTACCTCCGGCGCTTGCCGGCCGCTGGCCGCCCGTGCTATGCCGCCCGCATGAGCTTGCGCCTCGACCGTCAGCCCGGGCACGCCGTCCTCACGCTCGCCGCCCCGCCGCGCAATCTCCTCGAGCCGAGCCTGCTCGAGGCGTTGCTCGCGGCGCTGGCTGCGCTCGCCGGGGGCGGCGCGCCCCCGATCCTCCTGCGCGCCGAGGGCCGCCACTTCAGCACGGGCTACCCGATCGCGGCGATTCCCGAGGCCATCTTCCACGCCGATCCCGAGCTGCGGGCGTCCGCGCTCTTCGAGCGGGCGCTGGCCGCGCTCTGGGACTATCCGGCACCGGTTGTGGCCGCCATCCAGGGCGATGCCTGGGGCGGGGCGGTCGAGCTGCTCTGCTGCGCGGATCTGCGGCTCGCCGTGTCCGAGGCACGCTTCGCCGTGCCGGCGCTGCGCCTGGGTCTCATCTACAGTCCCTCGGGAATCCGTCGCCTGCAGGCGGCCTTCGGCGCGCCGCTGACGCGGGAGCTGCTGCTCACGGGCGAGCCGATTGGCGCCCGCCGCGCGCTGCGCGCAGGCTTCCTCTGCCGCCTCGTCGCACCCGAGCGGCTGGCGGCTACGAGCGCCGCGCTGATGGCCAGCCTGCTCGAGGCCGCGCCCGCCGCGCTGCGCGGGACGCGGCGCAGCCTGCGCCTGCTCGAGGGCGCCGAACCCCTCGCCCCAGCCCTGCTGGCCGAGATCGCCGCTTGGCGGCACGCCGCCTGGCGGAGCGAGGACTTCCGGGAGGCCCAGCTGGCCTTTCTCGAGAAGCGGCCGCCGCGCTGGCGGGACTGCTAGCGGGAATCGCCGGCCGGCGGCGCGTCGAGACACTCGCGCAGCAGGCGGCTGAGTTCGCGGGGGTCCGCACGGCCGCCGGTTGCCGCCATCAGCCGGCCCACGAACCAGCCGAAGAGCTTCGCCTCCCCCGCGCGGTAGCGGGCCAGCTCCCGCGGACTCGCGGCGATCAGGGCCGCAACCTGCGCGGCGAGGCCGCTGCCGTCGGCGAGTCGCAAGTCGAGCCGCGCGATCCACTCCGCTGCCGTCCCGCCCTCCGTCACCATGCGCTCGAAGACGCTCTTCGCCGCGCTGTTGCTGAGTTCGTCGGCGCGCACCCGGCCGAGCAGATCGGCGAGGGCCGGCGGGGCGACGGCGAAGTGGGCCAGGCTGCGCCCCGGCTCGGCGCGGCGGAGAACCTCCCCCATGACCCAGTTGGCGGCGAGCTTCGCCTCGCCAAGCGCCGTGGCCAGCTGCTCGAAGTAGTCGGCGATGTCCGGCTCCGCGGTGAGGACCTCGGCGTCGTAGTCCGGCAGGCCGAGCCTCTCGACGAAGCGCGCCCGACGCGCCGCCGGCAGCTCGGGCAGGCTCTCGCGCAGGCTCGCCAGCCAGGCGGCGTCGGCCGCAAGCGGGGGTAGGTCCGGCTCGGGCAGGTAGCGGTAGTCCTCGGTCTCCTCCTTGCCGCGCATGGGGCGCGCGCTCCGCGCCGCCGGATCCCAGAGCAGGGTCTGCGGCTCGACGCTGCCACCCGCGTCGAGCCGGGCGGCCTGCCGCGCGATCTCGGCCTTCAGCGCGGCCTCCACCCCGCGGAAGGAGTTGAGGTTCTTCAGCTCGGTCTTGACGCCCAGCGCGGCGCTCCCCGGACGGCGCAGCGAGATGTTGGCGTCGCAGCGCAGGCGGCCTTCCTCCATGCTGCCGTCGCAGACCGCGAGCGCGACGAGCAGCTGCCGCAGCCGCAGCAGCGCCTCGTGCGCCGCCGCTGGCGAGCGCAGGTCGGGCTCGCTGACGATCTCCACCAGAGGCACCCCTGCGCGGTTGAGGTCGATGCGCGTGCCGCCGGCGCCGTGCAGGCTCTTGCCCGCGTCCTCCTCGAGGTGGAGGCGGCGCAGGCGCAGGCGCTGCGCCTGGCGAGCCACCGCGAAGTCCAAGTGCCCCCCCGTGGCCAGCGGCTCCTCGTACTGCGAGATCTGGTAGCCCTTGGGCAGGTCCGGGTAGAAGTAGTGCTTGCGCGCGAAGCGGCTCACGGGCGCGATGCGGCAGTCCAGGGCCAGCGCCGCGCGGAGCGCCAGCTCCACCGCGCGCCGATTGAGTACGGGCAGCGCGCCGGGCAGGCCGAGGCAGACGGGGCAGCAGCGGCTGTTCGGCGCGCCGCCGAAGTCGGCCGCGCAGGCGCAGAAGATCTTCGTCGCCGTCTTGAGCTGCGCGTGCACCTCCAGGCCGATCACGGCCTCCCAGCCCGGCGCCCCACTCATGTCGCCTCCCCCAGCGCGCGGGCCACGGCGCGGCGGCGGCGCTCGGCGAAGGGGAAGCAGCGTTCGAGCGCTGCGGCGACGCGCAGCAGCGTGGGTTCGTCGAGTGCCGGCGCGACGATCTGCATGCCGAGCGGCAGCCCCTCGGCGACGGCCGTCGGCACGCTGGCCGCCGGCAGGCCGGCCAGGCTCGCGGGCAGGGTGAGCAGGTCGGTCAGGTACATCGCGAGCGGATCGGCGAGCTTCTCGCCGAGGCGGAAGGGCGGGGTCGCCGCCGTAGGCAGCAGGATGGCGTCGCAGTCCGCGAAGGCCGCCGCGAAGTCGGCGGCGAGGCACCGGCGCAGGCGCTGCGCGCGCAGGTAGTAGGCCTCGTAGTAGCCGCTCGCGAGGGCGAAGGTCCCGAGCAGGATGCGGCGCTTGACCTCGGGGCCGAAGCCGGCGCCGCGGCTCGCCGTCGTGAGCGCGGCGAGCGCGGAGGCCTCCGCGCGCCGGCCATAGCGCAGGCCGTCGAAGCGCGCGAGGTTGCTGCTCGCCTCGGCGTTGGCGACCAGCGCGTAGGCCGCCACCGCCCGCTCCAGGTGCGGCAAACCGACGGGGACGAGCCGCGCGCCCTCGCCGGCCAGCGCGGCGCCCGCCTCCTGCCAGGCCGCCCGCACGGCGGGCGCGAGCGCGAGTTCCGCCAGCTCCTGCGGCAGTCCGATGCGCAGACCCGCCACGCCCTGCTCGAGCGCCGGGGTCAGGGGCGGCACCGGGGCGCGCAGGCTCGTCGCGTCCCGCGGATCGTGGCCCATGATCAGCTCGAGGATGAGCGCGG
>VGXI01000289.1 GCA_016873475.1 bacterium
TTTTCGGTAAGGTAGCTGCTGACCCTCGAGAGAAGCACGCCAAGCACCTGGAACAGACGCGCTGGCGAGGGCCGCGAGAATTGAATGCTTGGCCCGTTGACTTCGACAATGCAGCCCGCCGGCAGAACCCGCGGTGCGAATGCGCTGGCTGTTCGTTTCGTGAAGGTGAGTCCGGGCTTTCCGTACACATGCTCGTTGCGAATCGGCGCGCCTGGCATGGCGCGAAGTGCGGCACCGCGCTGCCGCCAATCCACGGCAAGGTGGATGTCCCCCACGTATGGAGAGTACTCCCCACCCTTCGCAATCGGGACCCAGCCGGATGCTGCTTGGCCAAAACGCACGACAACCTGCGGGTCGAGTTCCCAGCGCAGCCGCATGAAGCGGAAGTTGTCCGTGGTCGACAGCCCGAAAGACACCGCGCAGTCTTTCTCCAGAGGTGGCACCTTCGAGAACAGATTCAAGAGATCGGGCTCAATCCAATGTGCAAACCTGTTACCAGGAATGGCACGGAACGACTGCACATCGACGGGTCTGGCCTGCGAGGCGCCCACTGCGGTACGGATTGATGCCTGTTTGTCGCGATCGCCGAGCGCATTCAGGAAGTATGCGCCGTCGGCAACTCGGTCACGTTCGACTACGAACGCTGCCGTTTCAACTAGTGCGTCAAGTACTCCAGAGCCGAGATCTGCGCACACCAACATGCGTGAGGTGCTCTGAAGATGCTCGGTGCGGAAATCTGCGAGAGCAGGCTTCATGAGCTGCGTTCGGTTCGTGATGACACCTAGTCGGCCATGCCCTTCCAACAGCTCGACACCTCGCGAGACGAAGAGCGCATCGATATCTGTGATGCGCTCGCCGATGACCGGCCGAAACGATTCTGGTGCGTAGCCGAAGGGCGGGTTCATCAACACGGCATCGAAGTGCTTGCGGCAAAGGTCGATGAACGCGATGCCTTGGGCGGCGTCTTCGGCGAAGAGCTGGCGCCGCACGCTCAGCGACGCTGGCGCGCCGGCGGCGTACTGCTGCAGGGCCTGGACGATGCGCTCCTCGGCCGAGTCGAAGAAGGACTCGTCCGAGACCCCGGAAAGGTCGAACTCGAGCTGGGGGTTCCGCGGGCGATCGAGGCCCGGCAGGAACTTCTGCGACTCGCGCTGTTCGCGCAGGAACTGCTCGCGGGCCTTGGCAACCGCGCTCTGGAGGGCGCGCTCGATCTTGAGCAGCGATCCCAGCTCGCCGGCGAGGCGCATCTCCTCGACCATCCGCTGGAAGAGCTCGCCCAGCACCTGGGGCCGAAGCGTCGAGGCGAACTCCGCCACCATGCTCCGGTCGCCCGGCATCGGCTCGGCGGTGACGATGTTGGTGCGGCCGATAGGCGGCCGGTCCTGTGCCGCGATCTTGTGGTCTTTGTAGGCGCGCTGGGCCCGCATCCAGAGGGCGAGGCCGGCGATCTGCGCGGCGCGCGGGTCAATGTCGACGCCGTGGAGGTTGTGCTTGAGGATCAGCTCGGGCACGGCACGACGCAGGGCCAGCTCGGAGCCGTAGTCCTCCTTGAGGGTTCGGCCGGTGACCTCGGACTTCGCCGCGGCCTCTGCACGCCAGGCCTCCTCGTAGATGCCGAAGAAACTGCGCGTGGGGTCGCCGGCGAGCAGGTCGAAGGCGTAGAGCAGGAAGTGGCCGGAACCGCATGCGGGGTCCAGTACGCGCAGGTCGCGCGGGTCCTTCGGGGCGCGCTCCTCGAAGCCCCCTTCGGGCTTCACGAGGTAGTCGAGGTGGGCGAGCTGCGTGTCGCCTCCACGCATTTCGCACCACGTCAGGCCGAGCGAGTTGTCGGTGAGGAACTGCACGACGTAGCGCGGGGTGAAGAACTGGTTGCGGACGGCGAGCTCGCGGCTGTTCCGCGGGGCCTGGCTCTCAGCCCGCATCTGCCGGCGCTCGTCCTCGCCGTTGAAGTACTGGTAGACCCAGCCGATGGTCTCGTCCTCGCCCCAGACCGACGCGACCTCGGGATCGTTGAGTGCGGCCAGCAGGTCGAGCAGCGCCTGGCGCCTGGGCCAGAGGAGCGTCGCGGCGTCGCGGCGATCGAAGAGCGCGCGGACCTCCTGCGCGATTTCGTCGAAGATCGTCTCGACGTAGAGCCGGTAGCCCTTGTCGGGCAGTGCGACGAGGCCGGGCGCGAGCGCAATGAACTCCTTGAAGCCGGCCGAGTCCTCGCCGCGCGAAATGCACGCCTGCACGAGTTTGCGGGCCTCGAGCATCTTGAGCGCCACAAAGCGGTTGAGCGTGTGGAAGGCGGCCTCGCGCAGGTAGGCGGCGACGGCGGCAGCGGCGGTGATGCCTTGCGAGCGCTTGTGGGCGACGGCGGCCACGAGCTTGTCCCAGAGCACGCGCTCGCGCGGAGACAGGTGCGCTCCGGGGGTGAGCGGGATCCGCCCATCCAGGAGGATGTCGTAGCGGCCCTCGAGCTGCTCCCGGAACTCCTGCTCGAGGAGCCGCCGCGCTTGCTGGGTGAGGCGTTCCAGCCTCTGTCGTGTCTCCTTCTCCACGCGTTGCTCCTACTGAATCCAGACCTTCTTGCCCTCGCCGAGCAGCTTCTCGATGCGCTGGCGGAGCCCGCCGATGGCCGCTTCGAGTTGCTCCGGGGTCTCGACGCGTCCGGCAAAGAAGTCGCCGACGTTGATGGTGACGAGGCGGTTGCCCTCGATGAGCTCCATCATCTGCTGCACCGCGGCCTTGAGGTGCTGCGGGCACGCGCTGAGCTCGGAGCGCAGGAACGGGATGGTGGCGGAGGCCGGCACCGTGGCCGAGGCACGGCTCGTGAGCGGCGCGGCGACGCGCGACTGCTGCTCCTCGTTCAGCTCGGTCCAAGCCGGGTTGCCATGGAGCGTCGCCAGCGCCTGCTGGTAGCACTCGGTGCGTGCAGCGGCGGCCGCCTGGAAGCGAGCTTGGTACTCGGTCTCGATGGCGGTAGCGTGCTGGTCGATCTGCGCGATATCTCGATAGAAGGTCTCGCGTGCCATCATGTCGGCCAGCGCCTCGGGGGTCGGACGCAGCCCGTCGGGCAGGTCCGCCTCCTGGTCTAGGAAGGCCCAGTGGCTGTCGAGCGCGCGGCGCGCTCGCTTGAGGTCGAGGAGCCGTGGCTCCGTCAGCGCTGCGGCAAGCTCGCTCGCGCGCTTCACGGCCTCCTTCAGGGCTTTGTGGGCACCGTTGAAGGTGAGGATGGCGTCGTCCTCGTTGCCCCCACGGAT